>CAZPXI010000214.1:0-4884 GCA_964590715.1 uncultured Desulfobulbus sp. | reverse complement strand
CCGTCTATGTAAGGAGGCCTGATCGGACGAAGATGGGGTGCTGGTGAACTTTTACAATTCGCTTATGCCGGTTTCAGCGTGGAAGGGTTCATTTACCACCGGTTGTCTTCCCTTGTTACGCCATACGGCGGCACGGTCCAGTACTGGTATGACTCCTTTAAAAGGGCAAATATTACCCTGGGCATTCGTTTCCAGGTATCGGTGAGTAAAAAAGTTACCACCGGCAGCGGATTGACCAGCGGCACCTGGAACTATGATTACGGAGTTCAATATGAAGATCCCTGGGGCGATCCCATTCATTTGGACTACACCACGATAACCGACCCCTGCGGCAGGATAACCACCTATCATTTTTTCGGCTATTCCGGCGGATACGACACCCCGGGTGAACAGGAGTGCTATCGCTACGGGTTGACAAGGCAGAAATTCACCACAGACGCCAGCGGCAAAGTAGAGGAAGCCGTAGAATATACCTGGGGCAAACTGGAAAACTCCATATCGCCGCTTGACTACGTTATAGAGGATGCCTGTACCGACAGACAACAACCGTTGCCTATAAACCCTGCGGATTAAAAAACTATACGACTTCGAATACAGGTGACACCACCTATTTTGACAATCTTGGCCGGATACGACAGATCACCCACAAGGACGGGAAACGTATCCGATATACTTACAATTCCGATACCAATATCCTGGTGACGGACGAAGCGGGCAAGAATACACGATTGTATTATAAAACCTTTGGCGATCCCGGTGAAAAATACCCGACCTCGGTCAATGATGCCAATAATCAGAGCTCTGAATACCGGTACAACATTCTCGGCAGCCTGACCCGGGCCTCCTTTGGCGGCATTACCCGGACATTCAACTATAATTCGAAAAATTTGCTCTATCGGGAACAACACCCGGAAAGCGGTATCACCGCCTATTCCCATGATGGAGTCGGCAATATCCGGACAAAAGATGACGGCCAAACCACCAAGATGTACAGCTACGACGCAATCAACCGGTTGAGATCCATCTCCGCCGGCACCCAAACCCTCGGCTTTGAGTATGACGACGCCGACAATCTCACCCGCCTGACCAGCCCGGACGGAACCGTCCGGTACTGGTACGATGCTGCCGACCGCATGACCAAGACGACAACTACCACCCTTGGCAGAGCCGGAACCCTTGATTCTACCTGGACAACAACAGCCTCAAAACCATCCGGTATCTGTCCGGTAGAACCATAACCTATCACTATAACGGACTTAACCAGGTCACCGGCATCACGGGTTTCGGCAGTTCCGTGTCCAGTATCACCTATTACACCTCGGGCGCCGCCCGGGGTCTGTTGAAAAGCTTCCGTTTCGGCAACGGCCGGACAACAACGCTCTCGTACAACACCCGCCGGGCCATGACCCGGACCAGCTCACCCGCCCTGGACCTTGGCTTCCAGTACGGCGACTATCGTGGTAACATGACCCGGCTGATCAATTATCAGAATCAGGGTAAAAACAAAACCTTCAACTATGACGACCTCAGCAGGCTCAAAACTTTTAACGGCCCCTGGGGAACGGGACGGTTTGATTATTCCGCCGACGGAGACCGAACCCGCAAGGTCAGGGGAAACACTATTTCCTATGGATATACCAATAACCGGATGACTTCCGCCGCAGGCACCTCCTACAGTTACAATTCCGACGGCGACATGACCCGGATGGGTAATATGTACCTGGACTACACCCCGTTTCACCGGCTGTGGCAGGTCAGGCAAAACGGTCGGACCCTGGCCACCCTCGGCTACGACGGCAACGGCAACCGGATCTACAAGAAGGCCGGATCAGGCACGGAGATCTTCCTGCGCGGGCCAGGCAACTCTATTCTGGCTGATCTGGACGGATCGGGCCGCAGCAGGCATGAGTATATTTTCCTCAACAACAGGCTGGTTGCCAAGGTCGGGCAACCGGACCGGAAAGGCGTTATCGCGCCCTGGCTGCTCCTGCTTCTCGGCAACAACTGATCCGGAGGAAATAACCATGAATAAAATACTATACACTTTTGTCACCTTTGTCCTGCTGACCGTTTTCCCGTCCACTCTCCTTGCCGAGGAGATTCTCTTCTATCACACCGACAACTTCGGCACGCCCATGGCCATGACCGATATGAGCGGCAAGGTCGTGTGGCGTGCCGATGAGCTGCCGTTCGGAGAAGAATACCAGACTGAGGAGACTCCGGAGCGCAACAACCGCCGTTTCCTGGGCAAACAGCTTGACCGGGAGACCGGTCTCATCTGCATGGGCGCCCGCTACCTTGATCCGCGCACCGGCCGTTTCACCCAGCCCGATCCTGTTGGCCTGGTCGATCCCGCCACCGGCAAGGTCAACCAGGAGATGCTGCTCAATCCCCAGCGGCTGAACAGGTATGTCTATGCGCTGAATAATCCGTATAAGTATGTGGACCCGGAGGGGGATTTTGCGATTCTGGCCGCTTATGGTGGTTACATTATGGCAAGTGCTCTCGCTGCCGGTATTGTCTATTACGGTGCCCCCATTGCCGCTGACCTTGAAAAGCGCTTGCCCCATGTTATCTGGAATGAAAAAAATCAATCTTCAACGCCCAAAGGACCGGCTGGAACTGCAAAAGATGCACAAAAAAAGGTTGACAGAGGACAAGGGCCACGTGATTTAGGTCATATTGATAAACCGGATAAAAACATCCCCGGCTCTCAATGTGGATGGTACAGTACACGACAAACACAAAGGTGCTCCTGATTTTTCAGGTGAAACAAAGAAATGGCTACAGAGCTATGGCTGGAAAATTAAAAGGAAATAACACATGGAAAAATTACTGAGCTTCCTGGTCAGGCTGGACAAGGAGAATATCCATTATACCATCGAAAAAAGTCCCTGCGACATGTCCATTCGAGTCCATGTTTTTATTGAGCCGGAATATTGGTGCGTGGACTTTTCCGAGGAGTTTGAGGTAGAAATTGAAATATTCCGACATAAGAAATTTGCGAAAGAGCCCGAGCTGGAGATGTTGTTCGACCGTATGGCAAGGGCATGGCGAAAGGCGGCCGATGATCTTGGTATTGACTTTATATCTCCATATACATTTCAGGATAATTCAGGTATTGAGCATACTTGTGCCGGTTTGGTGAAAAATTTCGGCAGCCCCAAGGGAACCCTTATTCATTCTCGTAACACTGCTGATTGTGTTTATGAAATAGAAGAAAAACTGGGTTATAGTGGATCAGGTTTAAATCCAAGATATTACGAGACCTATGATCGTGAACGTTTCATAGAATATCTTCAAGATTTAGGTTGGTATGGCAAAGAAGAAGATAAGCCGGAGTGGTTATAATCGGTATCTTGGCTCCATAACCGTAAAAGTTCACCAGCACCCCATCTTCGTCCGATCAGGCCTCCTTACATAGACGGGCTATAGCTCGTCGGCCTGCTTGAACGAATATTGAGTACTGGTAAACTTTTACAGTACCAGAATATAGCCCGCTTCGGATACCCTGGTGAACTATTACCCATAACCCGGACCATCAACCCGGACGGTACGTCTGCCGATGAAACCAACGGTCGAAAGTTCGAAGTTCCGAAGTTCAGGGGACACCTTACTTATTTATTCTTCTTCCAACACGCCTTCGGCCTTCGGGGTCACAACCTTCGGGGTCAGGTCTTGAAATGTGTGATACAAGAGGAAATTATGGCAAGGCCTCTTCGAATCGAATATCCGGGTGCGGTGTATCATGTAACCTCTCGTGGTAATGCACGGGCGGACATCTTCATTTCGGATGCTGACCGGCAAACATTTATTGATATCCTGGCCGACACCATTGTGAAATACAATTGGCTCTGTCACGCCTTTTGTCTCCTCGATAACCATTATCACGCCGTCATTGAGACACCCGATCCCAATTTGTCCTTGGGGATGCGGCAGCTAAACGGGGTATACACGCAAGCCTTCAATCGCGCCCATCAAAGAGTTGGCCATGTTTTTCAGGGGCGTTACAAGGCAATTCTTGTCGAAAAGGAAAGCCACCTGTTGGAATTGTGTCGCTATGTGGTTCTCAATCCAGTCCGGGCTGGTATGGTCTCCAAAGTTGATGAATGGCGGTGGAGCAGTTACAAAAGCACCGCCTATGCCGGCAAGGTTCCGGAGTATCTGACCATTGAGTGGGTGTTGGGGCAATTTGCCGAACAAAAGAACACCGCCCGGAAGCGATATCGTGAATTTGTTGCCGAGGGCTTGGTGGATCAAGCACGCCCTTGGCAAAAACTTACCGGGCAGGTTTTCCTTGGCAGCGAGAATTTTGTGTCGCGAATGTGTGAATTGCTCGGTGACAAGCAGGAAATAAATGAGATTCCGCGAGCCCAGCGATATCCTGGGCGTCCTCCCCTCAATCGTTTTTTTGCAGATATCCTCGCTGGAAACCGGCAGCATCGCAACAAGCGGCGGGTGATGGAAGCTCACATCACCCATGGCTACACCTTGAAAGAGATTGCCGATCGTCTCGGCATTCACTATACGACGGTCAGTAAGATAGTGGCCGGGAACAGGAAAAACTGATTTTTCAAGACCTGACCCTCTATCCTGCTCTATCCTCCAATCAAACTCCTTCCGAAAGACAGCTTTGTTACTTTTGTTTCAGCCCATGGGGAATGGAGTAAAATCGAGTACCAAGCAGAGTCGGGTTACGTTTATTTAGACTTTATCGACATGCAAGATTGTCGGTGTCGTAAAAAGCCTCGTCACCGACGGCGGGAAGGTTATAACTTCTTGTATTTCCGTACAGTGCAAATGGCATTTTTGACTTTTTACGAGATCATCAAGATTGAAAACAGGACATTATAAGGCTCACTTTTGTCAGGATGGTTCTAGATT
>CAZPXI010000213.1:0-4903 GCA_964590715.1 uncultured Desulfobulbus sp. | reverse complement strand
CCGATCCGACTCCGGCAATAGAAGAAACACCGGATATAGCCACGCTGCAGGAAGAACTTGCCGAGGCCAATGATCGCGTGTTGCGTATTGCCGCCGATGCCGAGAATTTTAAAAAACGCATGGCGCGGGAAAAGGAGAAGATGGTCAAGTACGCCGGAGAAAATATCCTCCGGGAGTTGCTGCCGACGGTGGATAACCTTGGCCGGGCTCTTGAGCAGGGGCAGGCGGAATCCGAAGATGTGGAGAAAAAGCTTGAATCAATGCTTGAAGGGATTGAACTGACCAATAAAGGATTGTTGTCTCTTTTGGAAAAATTTGAAGTAACACCCATTGATTCCGAGGGCAAGGAGTTCAATCCGGACGAGATGGATGCCCTGACCATGGAAAACAGTGAGGATGTGCCGGCCAACCATGTGCTGCGGGAGTTCGCCAAGGGCTATCGATTCAAAGATCGGGTGCTGCGCCATGCCCAAGTCGTCGTTTCAAGTGGGAAAGAGAGTTAAGCGTGCGACCTTGACAAAAAGGTAATCATGCACATTGTACAACTGCAGAAAGAACGGCTCTGATAAACCAGTATGGCTGGAAATTTTTTAGTCACAGCCACAACCAACTATGAAAATAGCCTGAGAAGACAGCCTTTATGGGCGATTTTCAGATAAACGAATTAAACAGCCTGCGGGCTGATGATTGATACTACAATGATAAAGGAGATATAGTCATGGGGAGAATTATTGGAATTGATTTGGGAACCACCAATTCATGTGTCGCAATTATGGATGGAGGAGACCCTAAGGTTATTGAGAACAGCGAAGGAAACAGGACCACCCCGTCCGTCGTCGCCTTTGCCGACAACAATGAGCGTCTGGTCGGTCAGGTGGCAAAACGGCAGTCGGTAACCAATCCGACCAAAACGCTGTTTGCCATCAAGCGGCTGATCGGGCGAAAATTCACCGATGCCGAGGTGAAAAAGTCCATCGAGGTAAGCCCGTTTAAAATCGTTGAAGGACCCGGCGGTGATGCCGTGGTCGAGGTTGACGGCAAGCAGTACAGCGCTGCCGAGATTTCAGCCATGATCCTCGGCAAGATGAAGCAGACCGCAGAAGAGTATCTTGGTGAGCCTGTGACCGATGCCGTTGTTACCGTACCTGCCTATTTTAATGATGCCCAGCGTCAGGCGACCAAAGATGCAGGAAAAATTGCAGGTCTCAACGTACAGCGGATCATTAACGAGCCCACCGCTGCCTCACTGGCCTACGGCCTGGATAAGAAAGGCGAAGAAAAGATAGCCGTTTTTGATCTTGGCGGCGGAACCTTTGATGTTTCCATCCTTGAGATCGGTGATGGTGTCTTTGAGGTAAAATCAACCAACGGTGATACCTTTCTCGGTGGTGAAGATTTTGACATGCGGATCGTCAACTGGCTCGCCGATGAGTTCAAGCGCGACCAGGGCGTGGATCTGCGTAATGATAACATGGCCCTGCAGCGTCTGAAGGAAGAGGCGGAAAAAGCAAAGAAAGAGCTGTCGACCGCCATGGAAACCGATATTAACCTGCCGTTTATTACCGCCGATGCCAGCGGCCCCAAACATCTGAATATCAAGCTGTCGCGGGCCAAACTTGAGAGTCTGGTTGATGACCTGATCGAACGGACGGAAGGGCCCTGTCTGACTGCATTGAAAGATGCTGGTTTGAATCCCTCCGATATTGATGAGGTTATCCTGGTTGGTGGTATGATCCGGATGCCCAAAGTGCAGGAGAAGGTTAAGCAGATCTTCGGTAAAGAACCCCATAAGGGTGTGAATCCCGACGAAGTCGTTGCCATCGGTGCAGCTATCCAGGGCGGGGTTCTGAAAGGCGATGTTAAAGATGTCCTGCTTCTTGATGTAACACCGCTGTCGCTGGGTATTGAAACCCTGGGCGGGGTAATGACCAAGTTGATCGAGAAGAATACCACCGTGCCGACCAAGAAAAGTCAGGTCTTCTCGACCGCGGCGGACAATCAGCCCGCAGTTTCGATTCATGTCCTGCAGGGTGAACGTGAAATGGCTTCGGATAATAAGAGTATCGGACGGTTTGAGCTTGCCGATATTCCGCCGGCTCCGCGTGGAGTTCCTCAGGTCGAGGTGACCTTTGATCTTGATGCCAACGGTATCCTCCATGTTTCGGCCAAGGATATGGGCACCGGTAAAGAACAGTCGATCCGGATCACCGCATCTTCTGGTCTTTCCGAAGAGGAAATCGATCGGATGCAGAAGGATGCCGAGCTCCATGCTGAAGAGGACAAGAAACGCAAAGATTTGGTCGAGGCCAAGAATAATGGCGACTCCATGATCCACATGACCCAGAAGAGCCTGACCGAGCTCGGCGACAAGGTAGATGCCGAGACCAAGGGTAACGTGGAGAGTGAGATCGAAAATGTGAAAAAAGCCCTGGAGACTGATGATGTCGAGGCTATCAAGGCCGCGACGGAGAAGTTGACCCAGGCATCCCATAAACTGGCCGAGCTGATGTATGCTCAGGCTTCACAGGATCAGCAGGGTGGACCCGGTGCAGGTGCTGCCGGAGCTGGAGCTGGAGCCGCTGGTGCCGCCGGAGCGGGTGCTGCCGGAGCTGGTGCCGCCGGTGGAAATGATGATGACGATGTTGTTGATGCCGACTTTGAAGAGGTGAAATAGGTAGACGGCCAGCAGCAAACCACTTGAAAGGGGAGTGCAGATGTAATTCTGCACTCCCCTTTTTTTTCATTTTATAGTAACTCAGAGCCCAGAATAAATTTTATATGGTTCTATACGAAACTCAGTAAAAAATGACTTTTCCTCTCCCTGATGGCCCGGTGGAGACTGGATCCCCGCCTTCGCGGGGATGACGTCCAATCCGCGGGATGATTGTCTAGGGAACCTTGAAAAATTAGAATTTTCGCTCAAGGTCAAGGCATGCGAAAAAATTTTACCACAGGCCGGATATTCCGAGGATAAAATTTTGAGCATAACGAAGAGATTGGGCGTAAATGCAATTTTTCAAGATTCCCTCTAATCAATCAGATGTCACTCCCGCGGAGGCGGGAGTCCAGAGGGCTATCGGCTGAGTTTCATTCATAGCCATTACAATTCAAAACCCGAAACGCAGAATAATAAAAATATGAAACGCATTCTTTCCGGCATCCAGCCTTCAGGCCAGCTCCATATCGGTAATTACTTCGGTATGATGAAAACCATGATTTCGCATATGGAGACTTCGGATCTCTATGTGTTCATCGTCGATCTACATGCCCTGACTTCGGTTCAGGACCGGGAACGGCTCAGCATGGGAACCCTTGAGGCGGCGGCTGATTTCCTTGCTTTGGGCCTGGATCCTGACCGTTGTACCTTCTGGGTCCAGTCGGATGTGCCCGAAGTCTGTGAGCTGATGTGGGTGTTGTCGACCCTGACCCCCATGGGGCTGCTTGAACGCTGCCATTCCTATAAAGATAAGGTCGCCAAGGGCATTGGCGCCAGTCATGGGCTCTTTTCCTACCCTGTCTTGATGGCCGCGGATATTTTACTCTTTCAGTCTGAAATCGTACCGGTCGGTAAGGATCAAAAGCAACATCTTGAGGTGGCCCGGGATATCGCGATTAAATTCAACAACCATTTTGGCGAGACCTTTGTTGTTCCAGAGCCTTTCATCAGTGAAACTACGGCCATTGTTCCCGGCCTTGACGGCCAGAAGATGTCCAAATCCTACGGCAACACCATTCCCATTTTCCTGGATGATAAACCGCTCAGGAAAAAGGTGATGGCTATCCAGACCGATGCCACCCCGGTGGAAGATCCGAAAGATCCGGAGAAGTGTAATCTTTATGCCCTGCTTTCGCTCTTTGCCGATAAGGACAAGCTTGCCGAGGTCCATGACCTGTACGTAAACGGTGGTGCAGCCTACGGCTATATCAAGCAGGATTTGTTCGAGCTGATTCGGGATTATTTTTCCGGAGCCCGGGAAAAGAAAAAAGAACTGCTTGCAAACCAGGATTACCTCCGGGATATCCTCCATAAGGGCGCGGACAAGGCACGGCAGAAGGCAGCCGTCACCTTGGATCTGGTCCGGGATCGGGTGGGCTTACGGTATTAAAGGGTTGGCCGCCCGACTGGGAACCGGTTTGTGCTGCGGGTGGCGGAAAAACCAGTCCTCGCTTGACTGGTTTTTCCGGTATTGCTCTGGCCGTGTCGTGCTCGACCAAGGCCTTACGGGCGGGAATACGCTTTAGTGATGCTCTTTTGCTCCCGGTTTAGGCTTGTTCAGGCCCGGGAACCGTTCCGGGGCATATTTTGCGTGACAGGTCATGCATTGGCCATGGAGTTTGGAGAAATAGAAGTTCACAAGTTCTCCGTCACGCTGATGGGCGGCCCCTGCAAGTTTTTCTGCGTTTG
Source organism: uncultured Desulfobulbus sp. (assembly GCA_964590715.1). GTDB lineage: Bacteria > Desulfobacterota > Desulfobulbia > Desulfobulbales > Desulfobulbaceae > DRLX01. The sequence goes on along the minus strand of CAZPXI010000213.1, from coordinate 498 downwards.
AGTGAAAACGCATATCCATCTCGACAAACTCGGGCGGCAGTGAGTTGTGCAGTTCCTTGAGTTGGTCCGGGGTCAGTTTTTGTTTCAGGATAAAGCTGGCCTTGATCTGCTGGGCAATTTTGGCAATGGTCTCCCAGTCACCTGCGGCAATTGCCGGAATGATCTTCATCACCCCATTTTCAATTCCATTCATTTCCTGGTTCAGAATTTCTTTTAAATCCGCAGAAAGATGAATTTCCGTGCTCTTTTTCATTTCATGGTTTTCATGGCTCTCGCCTTCCGACGCCTGAGCGGTACCGATGAAGAAACACGCGGCCGATACAACAGCTGCACAACAGAGTACTTTTTTAACATTCATTGCCGATTTGTTTTTGTGGGCCATTTTTTCTCCTTTGAATTGGATAAGCGTTTGTTTCGGTAGATACTCCTTGCTGCATACAAAAAACGCACAAATATTAACAATCCTCAGCCGTGAACAGCATAGCCGTCAAGCTAAGG
>CAZPXI010000212.1:0-4910 GCA_964590715.1 uncultured Desulfobulbus sp. | reverse complement strand
ATCTTCCAGAATCCGCCGGTCATGGTGAAATACTGAGTTAATTTTTCCCGGGCCAGACCACGTTCAATTTCAAACTTATTATATCGGCCTGCGCTGGCCTGGGTGACCGCTGACTCTGAAATATCGGTTCCCAGCAGTTTAATAGAGTATTTTGAGGTGTCGCCGAGCAGTTCCTTAAGGACAATAGCAATAGAGTAGATCTCCTGACCGGTAGATGAGGCCGCGCTCCAGATACGGATCGGCGTTTTCATCAGGGCGGATCTCGGGGTACGTGCGTCGATAAGTTCCGGTAAAATTTTGTGTTGCAGGAGTTCAAACGGTCCGCTATCACGAAAGAAAAGGGTTTCGTTGGTGGAAATGGCATCAATGATCTGCTTTTCAATGGCCTTGCGGGCGTCGCGTTTTGCCTTCAGGTAGAGTTCCTGATAGGTGCTGCACCCGTTTTCTTCGGCAATGGTCGAGAGGCGTGTTTCAAGGAGATATTTTTTCGAGGCATCAAGATGTATCCCGCATATATCATGGATATATTTTGTGATAGTCTTGATCTCTTCGGGAGTGATCTTGATCATGAATGTCGGCTACCGGGCTATTTTACCGTTTTTACAATTTCTGCAGCTATACGGTCAAGGGGCGCAACCACATCAATCAGACCTTTTTGGGCCGGTGCCTTGGGCATACCGTAAACTACGCAGGACGCCTGATCCTGACCAATGACAATTGTTCCTTTCTTTTTGAGAATTTCCAGTCCCTTTGTGCCGTCGGATCCCATGCCCGTCATGATAACTGCTGTTGTCCTGCCTACATAATAGTCGGCGACCGAGCGAAAGAGATAGTCCACAGACGGCTTGCAGGAGTTCTCCGGTGGATCATTGGTGATCTTTATAAGACGGTTTTGTCCGTCGGTGGAGGCGACAAGTTTCATCTGTTTGCCACCTGGCGCAATATAGGCGACGTTGGGATGAATGGCCTCACCGTCTTCAGCCTCTTTGACGGTGATAGCGCATTTTGCATTCAGACTGCCGGCCAGGGATTTGGTAAAGACAGGCGGCATATGTTGAACCAGAACAATGGGTACGCCGATATCAGCGGGCAGCATGGGCATCATCCGGCTGAGTGCATTGGGACCGCCGGTTGAAATACCAATTGCTATAATTTCCGATTTGCCGCGCCGGGCTGAGGTCGGTCCGGAGGCCGCAGCAGTTCGGATTGCAGGTTGCTGTGCGGCTGTCCTCTGTATAGGGGTGGCACGGGGACGTGAACCCATGGAGCCGACCGTGGTCCTTCCGGTCTGAAAGGCTTTGATCAGGGGCGTCAGCAGGATGCGCAGCTGTTTTTTGCTGTCTGCTATGTTTGTTGTGCTTGGCTTGAGTAGAAAATCAAAGGCCCCGAGTTCCAGGGCCTTCATGGTCATGTCTCCACCCTCAGCGGTGAGCGTGGAAACCATGATGGCGCTGACTTCCGGAGCCTCTTTCTGCAGATGCTCCAGGACTTCAATACCGTTCATCTCCGGCATTTCAATGTCAAGGGTCAGGAGGTCGGGTTTGAGGGTGCGAATTTTTGAAAGGGCAATCTTCCCGTTATGGGCAACACCGACTACTTCGATACCTGGAATTTCCTCGAGAACATCACTGACTGCTTTGCGATAGACAATGGTGTCATCGACAACAAGGACTTTTATTTTTTTGGACAGCATATGGTTTTTGTAGAACAATCCGGTCGGTTTTTACCTGTAAAACCTGGGTCAGGACTGGTCATTTGCATTGGAAATAGTTGAAAATGGAGACAGGACTCCTGTTTTCTCCGACAGGTTTTTACTGTTTTTACAGAGATACATTGTTGGTAACATTACGTCGCAACAGGGCACTGACTCTTGCTGAAAAAGCCCTTGGCTTTTTAGTTGTCGAACTGACCATGTCTTCCCCGGTGGCTCTCGCTATCAATTTTCAGGACCTCCTCTACGTTGAGAATCCCTATAAGTTTGTCTTCCGTCTTGTAAACACCGGTGAAAAAGACACCCTGGATGCCGCTCATGTTGGCAGGGGCGGGTTCAATACGGTCGGGATCGGCCATGACAACATCACTGATTTTACGAACGAGCAATCCAATGTGTTCACTGGGCGCGTTGACGATAATATTTCGTGGATCCTGATCCAGGTTCGTCTCTCCCAGGCCGAGTTTTTTGCCCAGGTCGACAATGGTGACAATCTGGCCGCGCAGGTTGAGAATGCCGGTAACATAGTCGGGTGCCTGGGGAACCTTGGTCATCTCCATTAATTTATTTATTTCCTGAACCTTAAGGATATCCATGCCGCAAAGGGCGTCACCTATATAAAAGGTGGCAAGTTCCAGAATATTTTTATTTGTGATCGTATCTGCTTCCATAGTTATTGCTCTTTGTTTGAAGATGAACGGTTCAGCTCACTTTGAATTTTTCAATCAGAACCCGCAGGTCCCCGGCATACTGTTTCAGTTCGTTTGCCTTTTCTTTGACCTGTCCGGTTCCCTGGGAAATTTCTTCAGCCGCCTGATTCACCTGGGCCACATCCGCGGCAATTTCCTGGGAGACCGCAGAACTTTGAGCCACGTTTTCAGCTACCTCGCCGATTCCTTCACCGGCCTGCTGGATATTTGTAGTCAACTCGGTCATGGTATTGGACTGTTCATCCAGGGCTGAGGCAATGTTGGTGACGATTTCGTCGATCTCATTGATGATCTGAGTGATGGTGCGGATGCCCTTGACCGTGACACTGGTTGAGCTCTGTATGCTCTCTATCCGTTGTTTGATTGCTCCGGTTGCCTCGGCGGTCTGTTTGGCAAGATCCTTGATCTCGTTGGCAACCACTGCAAAGCCTTTACCGGCTTCACCTGCTCTGGCGGCTTCAATAGTGGCATTTAAGGCCAGCAGATTCGTCTGCGAGGATATTTCGGTAATCGTTTCCGTGACCTTGCCGATATCCTGGGCCGAGTTGCCGAGTTCATCAACCTTGCTTGATATATCACTGGCTTCACTGACAGCCTGATCGGTTATCTTCTTGGCATTGGCAGTGGAGTGTTGAATTTCACTGACCGTACTGTTGATCTCTTCGGTTGCCGTGGTCATCATGTTCACATTTGCTGCAGCTTCTTCGGTTGCAGCGGCAATGCTGCTCATATTTGAACTCATCTCTTCGGCGGCGGCGGCAACGCTCTCGGAACGCTGGGCGGACGCTGAAGATCCTGCATCCATCTCATCTGAAATCGTGGCCAGATTATCAGAAGATGTGTTGAGATGGCTGCTGTTTTCATTAATATCGGACACCATTTTACGTATATTGGCAATAAAGGCGTGGAGATAGGCATTCAATTCTGAAAATTCATCCTGGACGGCGGTGCCGAAACATGCCTTGCATTCGCTGCAGGAGCTATATTCACCGGACAGGATTTTCGGACACTGGGTATGTGAGGCGGCAGATCCGGCCTCTTCCCAGCAGTACCCGGTTTTGCCGTACATGCTGCATTCGGGTTTATTGCATTGCATAATACTTGAACAGTCGACTCCCGGAATATTGCCGGTGTCGGCCTGTTGGCTGAGGTCGCCACGACTGGCCGCCTCGAGTCTGGCGTTGATGGACTGGATTGGTCGATCAATCATGTGTTGAAAAACAACATAAACCAGACCCAGGACAACACAAAGGGCCAGTAAACCGATCAGGGCAATGGTGAGAGCGGATTTTTTTGCAGCGGAGAGTTTTTCCGTTATATCCATTGGCACCGTAAGAATACCAACTGTTTTACCGCTGTAATCCTGCAGGGGCATATAGGCGGTCATCAGTTCCCGGTGGTTTTTGGAATTCCGGACGATTATTGTCTCTTTGCCCTGCATAATTTTATTAAACAAAGGAAAATCCTGCGATTGAAGATTCTCCCTGTCGGTCTTTGCCTGGTATTTGAATTTGCCGCCGTCCGGAACCAGAACCGAGATGTCGCTCTTAACGGTTTTTTTGACCTGAATTGCCAGAGTGTCATTAATGGGGGCGCCGAATTCAACGGATCCTGCATGGTTACCCTGGTAAGACACCGGAACTACGGCTCGGATTGAGAGACCTGCTTTGCCGACTTCAATTCCGGAAGCCTCTTTGCGGTCACGATTGACCGATACTACCGTATGACGAAAACCCGACAGGTCGTCGCCGAATTTTTTTGGTTTCTGCAACCGCAGAAAGGAGGTGGCCGGTGCCAGATGGAAATGAAAGACATTGAGGTCGATAATGGATTTCAGATCCTTGTACATGGGCAGGGTGATGCTGAGCAGATCGTCTCTGTTTTGTTCATAAAGATCTTTTTTAACCGCTGGAATGTCGGCAACGGTCTCGGCCAGCAGGCTGAGCTGATCGGTGGTATCAACGATCAGCTTGTCGCTGACCTGAATGACATCTTCCTGCAGACTTGCCCGGGCCTGTTTTATAGTCGTATTGATGGTGTTGCGGTAGACCAGGATGACGGGAATTATGACCATGACGGCAATAAGGATTCCAAGAGACAACAGGAGCTTGGTTTTTACCCTTTTAGGCATAAGACGTTTTAAAAAGTTCATCAAGATTCAACCTGGAGTTCATGTTAAAGATCGTTCAGTTCCACAAGCCTTCTTTTTTTGTTGTTTCTTCTTGAGCCGGTTATGCCGGTTCCGCCTCCTTGGCATAGCGGTGGACACACTCCATCAACCGTTCCTTATCCAGTTTTATGTGGTATTCGTCAATGCCGACCGATTTACCCTTGGCAACATCCTCTTCACCTGCAAGAGTAGTGAGGGCAATGACCGGGAGATGCGAAAATCTGGAGTCGTTTTTAATCTTTTCGGTGAGTTCAAAACCATCCATGTTCGGCATCTCAATATCTGTGACCACCATGGTGATTTCGTCGACATGTTGTTC
>CAZPXI010000211.1:3355-4912 GCA_964590715.1 uncultured Desulfobulbus sp. | reverse complement strand
ATTCTCAGCAGACACAGCACAACCAGTGAGGTGGCCCGACTCAACAGCAACGGCAGGCTGACTGATCCGAGTACGCACCTGCTTGAGGTATTGTCCCTGGCCGGGGAGATGTATAAAAAATCATCCGGTGCCTTTGACGTCACCATCCTGCCGCTTCTGCAGATGCATGAGTCCATCCGCGGCCAAAACGATCATCCCGATCCCAAAAAACTCGCCGCAACAAAAGGGCTGGTCGGTTTTGAGAATCTGTATACCAGGCCTGAGCTGATACGGTTTGAACATACAGGAATGGGTATTTCTCTGGACGGTATCGCCAAGGGCTACATCGTTGATCATGGCGTCTCCACTCTGCAAAATCACGGCTTCAATAACGTCTATGTTGAGGCGGGCGGCGACCTGATGGTATCCGGGCAGAAGGACAACCATTCACCCTGGCGTATTGGATTGCGCTCCCCGCGGCCGCAGCCGGAAAACAAGCCGGTGATCATCGAGGTCAGCGACAGGGCGGTCGCCACTTCGGGCGACTACTTGCAGGCCTTTACCCCGGACCTTAAAAATCATCATATTATCAGTCCGAAAAGCGGATTTTCCCCGCCTGAACTGGCAAGCTGTACCATAACCGCACCCAATGTCGCCCTGGCCGACGGGCTGGCAACCGCAGTTATGGTGCTGGGCAGGAAAGACGGTTTTGACCTGCTTGAATCCATGGACGGCTGCGAAGGGTATGTAGTCGACAAACAGCTCAACCACGCCAACACCACCGGGTTCTTTGCCTGATATGCAATCCATTCAAATCACAAAGGGACTGGATCTCCCTATGGCCGGCCGTCCGGAACAAAAAGTGCGCCCGGGCAATACAATCAGCCATGTCGCCCTTATCGGCGATGATTACATCGGCATGAAACCGACCATGCAGGTCAAAGAGGGTGATCTGGTCAAAACCGGTCAGCTCCTTTTTACCGACAAGAAAAACAAGGGGGTCAACTTTACCGCTCCAGGCAGCGGAAAGGTCATGGCCATCAACCGGGGAGCGAAACGAAAGTTTGAATCTCTTGTTATCGAACTGGCCGGAGAGGATCTTTTGCATTTTTTTGATCCGGCAGCCCATCCGGCCGAGGACATGGCCGCTGAAAAAATCCGCTCCCTGCTGCTTGAATCCGGAATGTGGACCTGTTTCCGCACCCGACCCTACGGGAAAATCCCGACGGTCGACGCAGCCCCGGCTTCCCTGTTTATTACCGCAATCGATACCGCCCCTCTGGCCGCGGATCCGCAGATCATCATTGCCCGCTCAGCCGAGGAATACCAACTGGGCCTGAAAATGCTTCGGCAGCTTTTTACCGTTCCGATCCATTATTGCAGCGGAGCGGAACAGGTATCCACAGCAGAAAAACTTGACGGCCTTGAATACTGGAAATTTCAGGGCCCGCACCCGGCCGGACTGCCCTCAACCCATATCCATTTCATTGATTCGGTCCATGAGGGAAAAACAGTCTGGCACATCGGCTACCAGGATGTCATCGCCCTTGGTCACCTGGGAAAAACCGGCCACCTGTA
>CAZPXI010000211.1:0-3255 GCA_964590715.1 uncultured Desulfobulbus sp. | reverse complement strand
GCGGTGTTGCGCACCTTCCGGCGCTCTGCGCCATACGAAGCAGGATACAGTACAAAAAATATGAAACAATTGAGCGAAATTTCCGAAGCCTTTGGACGTCACTTCAAAAAGGGAAGTCGTCTTGAGCGCTGGTATCCGCTCTACGAGGCCCTTGACTCGTTCCTGTTCGGCAGCAGCCGGACCACAAACAATGCTCCCCATGTCCGGGATGCAATGGACCTGAAGCGGATCATGATCACGGTCATTGTCGCCCTTTTGCCCTGCGTACTGATGGCCATGTGGAACACCGGCTATCAGGCCAACTCCGCCCTGCAGACCCTGGGCCTTTCCACCCCGGCCGGCTGGCGGGGCGATATTATGGCCCGGATCGGCTGTGACCCCGGCAGCCTGGTTTCCAACTTTGCCCACGGCGCACTCTATTTCCTGCCGGTCTACCTGGTCTCCCTGCTGGTCGGTTCCATCTGGGAGGGATTATTCAACCTGATCCGGGGCCACGAATTCTCAGAAGCCTTCCTGGTCACCAGCCTGCTCTTTGCCCTGACCCTACCACCGGCCATTCCGCTCTGGCAGGTTGCAGTCGGCATCAGCTTCGGGGTCGTGTTTGCAAAAGAGGTGTTCGGCGGCGTCGGGCAGAACTTCATGAACCCGGCCCTGGTTGCCCGGGCCTTTATCTTTTTCGCCTATCCGGCCCAGATGTCTGGCGATACGGTCTGGACCGCGGTTGACGGGGTGACCGGTGCCACCGCCCTTGCTCAGGTTGCCGGGGCCGGATCCGGCGCTCCAATGGATGCCCTTTCCGTTACCTGGCTGCAATCCTTTCTCGGCACGGTGCCCGGTTCCATGGGCGAGACCTCGACTCTGGCCTGTCTGCTGGGCGCGGCTGTCCTGCTCATCACCGGCATTGCCTCCTGGCGAATCATGCTGGCCATGCTCCTGGGCGGCCTTGGCTGCAGTCTGTTCTTTTGGCTGCAGGCGGGCAGCGGCCACCCCATGTACGCGATCCCGCCCCACTGGCATCTGGTTCTGGGCGGTTTTGCCTTCGGCCTGGTGTTCATGGCCACCGATCCGGTCTCCGCCGCCCACACCACCATCGGGCAATGGCTGTACGGACTGCTGATCGGGGTGTTGGCCATTCTGATCCGGGTGGCCAATCCCGCCTATCCCGAAGGCGTCATGCTGGCCATCCTCCTGGGCAATGTGTTTGCGCCTCTGTTTGATTATTTTGTCATTGAAGCCAACATCAAGAGGCGGAGGCTGCGTCATGGCTGATGAATCGGTTGCCAAATCCTTTTACTCGGTCCTTATCCTCGCCTTTGTCTGCTCGCTGCTGGTTGCCGGTGCCGCTGTCGGCCTGCGTCCCATGCAGGAGGCCAATAAACTCAAAGACCAGAGAAAAAACATTCTCTACGCGGCCGGACTCTATGAACCGGGCAAATCCATTGACGAACTTTTCAGGCCCATTGAAACCAAAATCGTTGACCTGAGCACCGGAAAATATGTGCCCGAAGAGCAACTCGCCCCAGGATCGTACGATCAACTCAAGGCCGCGCTGACCAAAGTCGGCGGACGGCTCCTTGCACCTGACCAGGATCTTGCCGGACTGCACCGGCTGGAAAAATACTCCCTTGTCTATCTGGTCAGAGACAAAAAAGACGGCAAAATTTCCCAGATCATCCTCCCGGTCCGCGGCAAGGGACTCTGGTCGACCATGTATGCCTACGTTGCCGTTGACGCCGACCTTAACACCATTCGCGGAATCTCCTTTTACGAGCATGGTGAAACCCCGGGGCTCGGTGGTGAAATCGAAAACCGCAGATGGCAGGACGGCTGGCAGGGGAAAAAACTCTACACCCCGGACGGCAAAATGGAACTTAAGGTCATCAAGGGCACGGTTGACCCCTCCGGACAGCAGGCCGCGTATCAAATTGATGGCCTTTCCGGGGCCACCCTGACCGCAAACGGGGTCAGCAGGCTTATGGAATTCTGGTTTGGCGACCATGGTTTCAAGCCCTACCTGAAACAACTCAGAGAGCATCCAAATGGCTGAGTCAAAAAAAGAATTACTGCTTCTCTCCATCTTTCAGCGAAACCCAATTGCCCTGCTGGTGCTGGGCATTTGTTCTGCCCTGGCCGTAACCGGCCAGATGAGCACCGCCTTTGTCATGTCTGTCTGTGTGACCCTGGTGGTCGCCTTTTCCAACTTGATCATCTCCATTGTCCGGTTCCAGATTCCAAACAGCGTCCGAATCGGCATCCAGATAACCGTTATCGCTACCCTGGTCATCCTGGTCGATCAAATTCTCAAGGCCTACTCCTATGAACTCTCCAAGCAACTCTCCATCTATGTCGGCCTGATCATCACCAACTGCATCGTCATGGGCCGGGCGGAAGGCTTTGCCATGAACAATCCGCCGATCCCCAGCTTTATCGACGGGATTGGTAACGGCCTGGGCTATGGTTTTATCCTGATGTCGGTGGCCTTTGTCAGGGAACTTCTGGGAGCGGGCACGCTGTTCGGTTTTGAGATCCTGCCCCTGACCACTAACGGCGGCTGGTACATGCGCAACGGCATGCTGGTCCTGCCGGCCAGTGCGTTTTTCCTTATTGCCCTGATTATCTGGATTCTTCGTACCGTTTATCCCGGACAACAGGAGAACAGCTGATGGCCCATTATCTCGACATCATTATCCGCTCTATCTTCCTGGAGAACCTGCCGTTGAGTTTTTTCCTCGGGATGTGCACCTTTCTCGCCATTTCCAAACAGGTAAAAACCGCCGCCGGCCTAGGTGCTGCAGTTCTTTTTATCATGGTCATTACGGTACCGATCAACAATCTTATCCTCAATCATGTGCTCAAGCCCGGAGCCCTGGCCTGGGCCGGACAGCCCGACCTGGACCTGACCTTTCTCGGCCTGCTGACCTACATTGCCGTGATCGCCGGCGTGGTGCAGATACTGGAAATGTTCCTCGACCGGTTTGTTCCTTCTCTCTACAACACGCTGGGCATATTCCTGCCGCTGCTCACCGTCAACTGCGCCATTTTCGGCGGCAGCCTGTTCATGGTCGAACGTAATTATACCTTCGGCGAAAGTGTTGCCTACGGATTTGGGGCCGGGGCCGGATTCTTTCTGGCCGTAGTCTGCCTTGCCGGGATCAGAGAACGGCTCGAATATGCCAATCCACCTGCAGGCCTGCGCGGTCTCGGCCTGACTTTTATAACCACCGGCCTCATTGCCATGGCCTTTATGGGACTGGC
>CAZPXI010000210.1:0-4918 GCA_964590715.1 uncultured Desulfobulbus sp. | reverse complement strand
GTTCGGCATCTCCATATTCCCAGGTGACACGAACTTCAATGTCAGCGTGTTCTTTTCGAATTTCTGCAACGGCTTCTCGTACTTCTGCCAGATCGGCCTTCTTTCCATTTAGTATTATTCGTATCATAGTGTTTAGATGTACATAAATGCGCTTTTATAAACCATTCATCAGGTTATCAATACGACAACCTTGTGTGAGGAGAAAGCGGCGGTTCTTTTCCGTTTAACGTATCGATCCGGGCAAGAACCTCTTCAGGGGGCAGGGGCCGGCAGATGTAGAATCCCTGGACGGTTTCACAGCCGAGTTCGATGAGTTTTTCCATAACATCTTTTCGCTCAACTCCTTCAGCAATCGGCCGGAGTCCCATGTTGTTTGCAAGGTCAATGGTAGATTTGACAATGACTCTGTCGTTTTCATCACTGATCATATCCATGACAAAGGATTTGTCGATCTTCACTTCGCTGGCAGGTAATCTTTTCAGATAGGCGAGCGAGGAATAGCCGGTACCAAAATCATCAATGGCAAACTGGATACCCAGCCCGTGCAGATCCTCAATCACCCGAAAGGCGCGGTCGGGATCGGCCATCATACTGCTTTCGGTGATTTCAAGGGTGATGTTATGGGCGTCGATTTTCCATTTTTCCAGTAACTCTCTGATCTGGGCGTAGGCCTCTCCGTCGTGCAGGTTCTTGGCCGATAAGTTGATGGCAATCGGAATATGGTATCCGGCCTGCTGCCAGCTGCTGAATTGGGCAAAGGCCGTATCCAGGACCCAGTAGGTGAGCGGCCTGATGAGTCCGGTCTGCTCGGCAACGGGGATAAAATCATTGGGAAGAACGAGTTGGCTGTGGTCGGGATGCCGCCAGCGAACCAGGGCCTCGACTCCGCAAACCCGCCCTTCCGCTAAGGAGAATTTTGGCTGATAGTAGAGGACCAGTTGTTCTGCTTCCACGGCTTTGCGCAGTTCGACTGTGAGCATCAACCGGTTCATACTGTGCTCATCCTGAGCCGCATCGTATACCGCATAGTTGCCTTCGCTTCGTTTAGCCACATACATGGCCACATCGGCATGCTGCAGCAGGGTGTCGCTTTCCAGCCCATGCTCGGGAAACATGGCAATACCGATACTGATATCAAGGTGCAGGTCATTGCCTTCGATCTGGAAACTTTCTTCCATCACCCGAACCATCTCGTCGGAGATAGCGGCCGCTTTTTCAAGGTTCACGCCGGGGAGCACCACGGCAAATTCATCCCCGCCCAGACGGGCAATGGTATCTGATTCCCGAATGCAGCTCCGCAGACGCGGTGCGATGAGCTGGAGCACATAATCGCCGTAATAATGACCCAGGGTATCATTTATTTCCTTGAAGCGGTCAAGATCCATGAGCAGGACCGCTATCGGTCTGTCGGAACGTTTAGCATCCAGAATGGCCTGGTCTATCCGTTCATGAAGCAGGGTACGGTTGGGGAGGTCGGTGAGCCCGTCGTGGAGGGCATGATGTCGTTCCACCGCAGCTGCTTTCTGTAATTCTTCAATGGAGTGGAGGCTCAAGCGGATCACCAGGGCAACGAAGATGGAGCCGCCGAATAAGACAACTGCTATCAACAGGTACGTGTATGGGACAAGCTCCTGGCTCTGCAGGATGTAGAGGAAAGAAAAGTAGCCGATAACGAAAAACATGATGAATGCACCCAGAATTCTCCAGGCGGTAAAATGTTTGTCCGCTTTATGGCAGATGCGTAAGGTGGGAAAAAGGGCAAAGAGCAGGCCGACGATTCCGGCGGCGACAAAAAATATGGAAAATGATTTAATCATTGAAGAGGAATATGAGTTTTCCTGAATTCCATGCGCCCCTGTCCGTCAGTTTTTGTGCAGGTCGCCGAGCTTACCGAGCATTTTTTTTATGGATGGCAGCGAGTAGCTTGCCGGGGTCGGTTTTAAAGTCGTCAAGGTTGTTTTTGGGCGAGTAAAATTCTGTATTAAAGGTGGTAATCAGGTTGAGATGTTCCCACCGGGTAAGGTAGTATTCGATCAATGCAGGCAGTTCCGAGTAAATGGTCACCTGCGGGTGTGGATCCTGATAGCTCGATTGAAGTAGTTTCCTGGTCGACAAGGTCTGGCTCTTGTAAAAACTTTCAAGAAACATGAGTTCTCCGGGCATTCGTGCCTCGATACCGATTCTGTTCAGCTTGCGGATAAACCAGAAGATAATGTTTTTGCCGGTACGGGCAACGGGCAGAGGAAGGTAGACTTTTCGGGGGGTGTTCAGATCCAGCAGTGCCTTGATGGTTAAAATAAGGTGGCTGAGCTCAACCGGTTCAGGATCGGCAAAGTTATAGGCCTGACCGGAGAACTCCTCCCGGTTGTTGAGCAGGTGATGGACAAACGGGGAGATCTTCCGTGCGTTGCTGTAAGAGTGCATGGCCTTTTTTCGGGTCAGCAGAATGGGCATGGCCTGATCGGCGATGGAATACAGCAACCGGTGAAATCCCTGGATTTTATGATCATGCTTGCCATAGACGATGGAGAGTCGAACGGTGGTAAAATCCAGGCCTCTGGTCCTGGCCAGATGCTCAAGGGTCAGTTCGGCCATCAGCTTGGATTTTGAATAGTTCGGCAGATTCGGCCGCAGTGGCAGTCGATCTTCTTCCGACAGGTTGGTGCCCATGGGCATGGTCGCCGCCGAGCTGATATGAATGTAGGGGATGTTGTGTTCTATGGCCACCTCGGCCAGATTCAGGGCGCCGAGGTAGTTTGTTTCATAGGCCAGCTGCGCGTCGCTGTTGATAGCGGCAATGGCGGCGTTGATGATGAAATTTGGTCGATATTGCCGGAAATACAATTGGATGTCGGCGGGTTTGCCGAGGCTGAGGCGTTTACTGTTCGGGGCCAGGATCTCTGTGTTTTCAACTCTGGTTTTGAAATGATGAACAAGTGCGCCCCCTATTAATCCCGAGCCGCCTATGATAATGCCGCGTCCCCGATCCTGTTGCTGTGCTGTGCAGTTTTCTGCAGCCATCATTCCTGCCACCTCTGACCTTTCCTTCTCAATGCCTGTACATTTTTTATAAAGTATATACCATTAGATCCGCGTTCTCCATTGAAATCTTGATCAAAACGCCTGAGAGGCGGGACGATGTACGGGATTGGTTCCTGCTGTACGGTTTCGAATCATCCCTGTCCATCCCCTTCGGATTCGACCTGAAATGAAACCTTTCCCTTCCACGGAATGAGCATCGGCACCTGTTTGCAGTAGTGGTGGTATACGGTGCCCAGTTCACGTCGTAATTTTTGTTCTTCCAGCAGGGTGCCGATAATCAGGTAGGCCGTGAGGATGGATTTACCAATCAATCCGGCATCGGTTATCGGTCCCAGTGCCCAGAGCAGAGCGATGCCGCCGCTGTACCAGGGGTGACGGACATACTGAAGGATGCCGGAACAGCGAAAAGGAATCCGGCGGGCTGGTTTTCCCTGCCGGAAGTCCCGCCACTGGGCCAGGCCGAGAAAGTAGTCCATATCATAGTTTTTCTTTCCGTACCAGAACAGGATAACGGCGTACAGCAACAGAAAAACCTGTACCGGCCGCAGGGAACCGCGCCAGGAGAAGAGCAGGTGCTGGGGCAGGGTGTACTGGTAGTAGAGAACGGGGATCAGGGTGATGATGGAAAAGAGAATATAGCCCAGGCGGTACAGGCCAAGGTGCATGCCGCTTTTCTTCCTGAACCAGATGTTGACCGATGTGGTGATCAGCAGGCTGTGCAGGATGCACCAGATGATCCAGAGCAGGGCAAGGGTGATCATACAAAGAGAGACAGGCGGTTACCGCTGTTGTGGTAACCGCTCTGTCCGTGCCTACTGGTTACGAAACGTGTGCAGCATGTTGGGGTGATGCATTTCTTCATCCATCTCCACGGTATGGCAGACCGCACAGCCCTTGTTGGAGCCGATGGGATACGGCGTGTCCTGATACTGCAGGGGCTGCTGGTTGTCCAGATTTTTGCCGTAGGGGTTGACCGCCGGATAGAGTGCGTGGGTGGAGTTGTGGCAGGCGCTGCAGCGCAGCTGGCCTGATTCATCGGTACGGTTGCGAAACAGGGCCGCCTCATTTTTCGTCCACTGGTTAAAGGTGATGTCGTCCTCGGGAGTCTGAAAGTCCACATGACAGTTCAGGCAGTCCGGCTGGTTGATCCAGGGTTGCCTGGGTTTGATTTTCCCTGCGTCGGAGACCATTTCCGGCTGCAGATGTTCCATGAGTACGGCCGCCCTCTCCTTACCTGCTTCCTGCTCCGCCCTGAGCAGGCTGATCGCGTGGTCGGCCAGGGAACCGTGGCAGTGAGTACATTTAAGCTCAAGCGTATGGTGAATGCCCCGGAAACTGCGGCTGGCTCCGTTGTCGGCAGCCGGATGACAGGCGGTGCAGGCATCGGCCCCCTGCGGGTCGAGAAAATTGGCATGAAAACCGTGAATTGAGGCCGACATGTTGAGCTGTTTGCCGTTCCCCGGCTGGTCAAAGCGGCTGTCGCTGTGGCATTGCTGGCACAGCACCGGCTGCCCATTGGCTGCCTGCTGCCTGAGATCGGTCCCGGACAGCCGATCGTGAACAGCGAGGATGTTGTCGGCAGTGGTTGAGGACAACCCGGCCCTGCCGTCCACCCGCCACTGGCCGCCGTGGCAGGTGCTGCAGCCCATTTCAGTGGCGGTGGGGATTATGGTTTTTGTTGTTGCAAGCACCTTTCCGGCTGCATCGACGGCGGTTATGGTCATCTCCGGATAGGGCATATAGCCGCCCCCGGCCGGGTAGGGTGCAACCGGCAGCAGGTCGGCACTGAAGCCGGTTGCCTCGGCTTTCATGGTTCCGGAAAGTGGGTTGCCGGAAAGACCGGTATTGGGTTGTATTTTTTTGCCATAGAGCAGCG
>CAZPXI010000209.1:0-4930 GCA_964590715.1 uncultured Desulfobulbus sp. | reverse complement strand
TACCGATCCGCCCTGCAAAGGAATTGCGCAATGCGGCCTGGGCCTCTTGATTATTCAGAATAGCAAGAGCACTATTTTGCTTCTCTGTAAGCTCAATACTCTCAGCTGCTTTCGAACCTTGTCCCTGGCTGGAACTTACCAGGATTTCCTGGCGTTGTTGTTCAAATTTTACTGTCTGCACCTCCGGCAGACCCGGGTAGGTCATCATAGCCCAGAGCAGTATGGAGATGCCGAGAATCACGGTTCCCGCCTTTTTAATATATTGCCATGTCCGTTCCCAGGTGTGGATAACCAGTCCTCGTATGGTCGGGAATCGATAGGGGGGGAGTTCCATGACAAATGGGGTGGATTCACCTCTAAGCACGGTCATGCGCAGAAATTTCGCAGAGATCAGGGCAACCAGCCAGGCCACGACCGTGGCAAGAAACATATAACGCGCCTGGTGAGCGGAGAAGAACGCACCGATCAGCAGGGTCAGCACCGGCAGCTTGGCCCCGCAGTTCATAAACGGAACCGTGAGCAGTGTCGCCATTCGCTCTTTGGGCGAGCGCAGGGTACGGGTCGCCATAACTCCAGGTACGGCGCAGCCGCCGGCAATACCGCCGGAGACAATAAAGGGCATGACCGAAGAACCGTGCAGACCGAAAAAATGAAAGATACGATCCATCATAAAGGCAACTCTGGCCAGATAGCCGGAATCTTCCAGGACGGCAATGCCGAAAAACATGAACATGATGATGGGCACAAAACCAAGAACTCCACCGACGCCGTCAATGGCTCCGGAGATGATCATCGATTTCAGGGGGCCGTCAGGCAACAGGCCGTCAATCGTGTTTGAGATAATGGCAAAAAAGGAGGCCAGTGAGTCAACCAGGGTTGTACTGTAGGTGAAGGTAAAGGTATAGAGGGCGTAAAGGATTGCAGCCATAATAACCGGCCCTAAAACACGGTGGGTAACAATTTTATCTATTTTATCCGAGGTGTAGAGCCGGTCACCGACAAACTTTTCCGTAATGACCCCCTGGTGAAGGATGGACTTGATATAGCCATAACGGTGGTCGGCTATAACCGCCTCGGGATAGACGTCCATGGTTTGGTGCAGGTGAGCGGTCACGGTCTCACAATGCTGCAGAAGGAGCCGGGTGATTGCGTCGTTTTCCCGGCGGGCTTTCTCCAGAATCTGTTCATCATCTTCCAGGAACTTCAAGGCGATCCAGCGGGCTGGATACTGCTCCGTGAGCAGCTTGTTCTCCTGAATAATGGGGAGCATCTTTGCAATCGTCTGGTCAAGGTCGGAACCGTAGCGAAGAAGGACCGGCTGGGTTGGTTTTTCCTGTTCGGCGGTCTCAAGGACAACGTCAAAGAGCTCGTCTATACCTTTACCGGAACGGGCAACAATGGGGACGACCGGAACCCCGAGCAGGGCGGCGAGCTTTTCCGAATTGATTTCGATGCCTCGGCTCTCTGCAACATCAACCATATTGAGCGCAATAACCATGGGCACGCCAAGCTCAAGGAACTGGCACCCCAGGTAGAGATTCCGCTCAAGGTTTGACGCATCGACAATGTCTACAACAACGTCAGGCTGTTCGTTGACGATGAAATCACGGGCAACCAGTTCCTCAACCGAGTAGGCTGTAAGGGAGTAGGTTCCCGGTAGGTCTGTGACCCGTATCTCTCGATTGTTGTGGGTGAAAATACCTTCTTTCTTTTCTACAGTAACACCGGGATAGTTCCCGACATGCCTTCGAGCCCCGGTTAAACGATTAAAAAGGGTGGTTTTTCCCGCATTGGGGTTGCCGGCAAGGGCAATGTTTACACTTGTTTTCATTCTTCTTTTCCCGGACACTCTATATTTTTTTAAAAAAAGACAGGTTTTCGATCGGATGGAATGGTTTTGGCCTGCGTTTACCTGATGTTATCATAGGGCAATGCAACCTTATTGAACGAAAAACCTGAGTTTTCAAGGCCGTCTTCTATTCTTCTATTATAGGGCTTGCGTTGGATTTTGTGGAAAATAATACGAGTCTCGTTGCAGGGAGTCTTCAGCTCAGGATGAGGATTTTTCGTAACTCGTTACAGGGGATGATCATGACTTGTTTTTTTTACCCGAAAATAGCCCGCGAAGATGGCACTTTTCAGGCTAATTTTATAACAGTGAAGCGGTGTCATCGTTGTGGCTGCGACCTGTAAAACTCGGAGTCTACGCTTCGCTCCGTTTACCTGGTCCAGCCATGCTGGTTTACCCGAATTTTGTAAGTAGTCTCAGGTACCCTGTGATCACTTACGACTTTTCAGGCGATGAACAAGACGAAGCGCTACTGCAACCGGAACACCCGCATCCGCATGTTGGAGTGTTGCCGGGACGAAAGGTCTTGAAAAGTCGTCTGCCGATATAGAGAACGGCTATGGCAACCGTTAAGAATACAATAAGATTCTGCATGGCTTTTCTCTATAGTTGAAGGCGCTGTATAAGGTTTAGACAACCCTAAAACGTAGGGTAAAAAAATATAAATCCGTCTAAACTGCTGTTACAAAAATATTTGCGGCTGTTGTGGAGTCCAGGCTAATGGTTCCACCATTGACTTTAATCATGCATTGTCGTCCCTGGTGCGGGCAGAGGAGCTCCATTTCAGTGCCCGGCAGTACCCCTAGATTTGCCATTCGGGCACAATTTTTCCGGTCGCCGCTGATCTTACAGACTTTTACCCGCCCGTTACAGCAGGTTTCCGACAGGGGACGTGCATCAATCGGGCAGGTCTTTTCCCGTAAGAAACAGTGCTTGTCGCTGCCCTGCAGGCAGTGACAGGCTATGTCGGGATGATTCTTTGTCATACGCGTTCCCTAGATAAAAGTTATTGTTTAGGTACACCAAACAATGATCACTGTCAATAACTTTTACAAGGGGTGGTGCACTTTAAAACGGACAATTCATATTTTTACCGTTAGCTGAAAAGATCACCCGGTTCGGGGTTCAGGTGTGGAGCACGGGGTGAACGAATAAATTGCCTTGTTGAGCCAGGAGGATGCAGGTACATTGCCGGGGAGATGTCCCATGGCTTTCCTATGTATGCAATGACCTCGGGGTTTTTATATTTTCATGGCCTTTGAACAAGCACAACAAGATCTGCGTCGGGCCCGTCGCCGGGCAATGGTTTCAATAGCATTAAATTGTGCTCTTGCAGCCGGCAAAGGGATAGCCGGCACGATTTCCGGGTCAGCGGCGTTAATTGGTGATGCCATTCATTCCGGAACTGACGTGTTGGCCTCGCTTGCAACATATATTGGTCTCTATGTTGCCGGTCGGGAGCACCCATCTTTTCCATACGGTCTGTACAAGGCGGAGACTATTGCCACCCTGGTCACGTCGATCGCCATTCTTCTTGCCGCCTATGAAATCGGCCGTCAGGCACTCTTTGCTTCTCAACAACTGCCGGAGGTCTTTCCGGCTCTTCCTGTTGCCGCGGTGTCTCTAGTTCTTTCATTATTGTTCGGCGTATACCAGTTGCAGGAGGGGCGTCGCCTGAATTCACCTGCATTGCAGGCCGATGCCCGGGATTATCTTGCCGATGCCCTGTCTACCGGTATTGTCCTGATCAGTCTGGTTGCGACAAAATTTGGCTTTGCCATGGACCGCTGGGCAGCCGCTGCTGTTTCCCTGTTTGTTTTTCGGGCCGGAGCAACACTTTTAGTTACGGCCCTTAAAGATTTACTTGATGCCTCCATTGACAGGGAGACCGAGCGGAAAATTATAGAACTGGTCGAGCAGCACCCGAGAATTACCCGGGTTAAGCGCTGTTTAAGCCGAACTGCAGGCGGTCGGTTTATCGTTGATATGGATGTCATCATGCATACCCCATCACATAAAGTTGCCGATCATGTGGCTGATCGCCTGGAAGCATTGATTACCCGGAAGTTTCCACTGGTCGTAATGGCCAGGATTAGACCTCATTTTTCCCCTGCCGGCATAATCCGCCGGATTACACCGGTGGTGCAGCCTGAGGGGGAGGCGTCAAAGCATTTTGTAAAAGCACCATGGTTTCTTGTGGAAACAGTGGATACTAAACGGCAGCAGGTCACTCAACGGGAGTATCTTGAAAACCCCTATGTGGAGGCGGAAAAGAAAAAAGGCTTACTGATCGGCAACTGGTTGCTCTCTCTCAAACCTGATGAGATCATTCTACCGGGTGACCACCAAGGTACGGCAGCGGCTTTACTTAGGGAAGCCGGGGTTGATATTAAAAATGGTTAAAGGGTAAGATGTGGGTTATTCCGGATTTTTTACCTGCACTTTGAGCCTGAGATGTTTTCGTTGTATTTCAAAGCAGCATGCCATGATTCTGTCTCTGTCTTCCGACTTGATCTGATCGAAGTGGAGAGCAACCTGGTATTGATGATCTGTAATTTTGCTGCTTCTGACTACATGGGCTATAGTCTGCACGGTTTGTGCGTCTCCGGTCGGCAAGACCAGGTCGACCCGAACAGGCTTATCCTGGTCGATTGGTGTTGAAAAGAGTGCCAACAGGCCACTGCCGCTGACATCAACTGTTTCACCACTTAGATTCCATTCCTCCTTTGTGTTTGGGTCGTTTTCCGGTAGAGCAGGGCGGGCAACCAGCGGTGCGGAAATGTCGACTCGGAAATAATCGCGTAACTGCTCGTGGCTGATGACTTCCTGTGCAACAAGCTGGAGGGTCTGATCGTTGACTATTTGTTTGATATCAGCTGCCAGTGAGATACTCCGGCCACTGATATCTAGAAGCACCGCAGTCTTGCGATTTATATCAATTTCATCCGTCGGTAGAACGCCGGGATTGAATAATAGCGTGAATTCCGGCGGATTTTCTCTTTGATAAACACAGCTGACCCGTTTTTTCTCCATGATGCCGATTATCGGCAGAGCAATACGAACGGATTTACCTGTCTGTAT
>CAZPXI010000208.1:3082-4942 GCA_964590715.1 uncultured Desulfobulbus sp. | reverse complement strand
AACAGTATGAAGCCGTTATACCTGTTTCTTTTTTTGATCATGCAAAAAAATACAAAATAGCATGTGCAGCCTGCCGTAAATTCGGGAAGAATTTTGCGTGTCCGCCGCACAGCCCGTATTTCCCCGACTATCTGGAAGTACAACGGTATGCAAAAGTTCTGTGTATCAGAATGCCGCAAGAATATTTTAAGGACGTAATCCAGGAGAAAATCTACAGGAAATGCTTCAGAACAGCCAGAAGCATCTTGGTTGAAAAATTACTCCGCTATAGACAACAAGGGTACCTGGTTGCCGGGTCGGGTTTCTGCCTGGCCTGCGATGTCTGTGCGGCGGAGCAGGGGGCTTCGAAGTGTACTAAACCAAGTAAGAAAATTTACAGCCTCGAATCATTAGGGATCAATCTTACTTCACTGACAAGCCGTTGTTTTGGATTTGATCTTGAATGGAGCGCCAATGAACAGGCGTCTGATTTTGTCTGTTCGTTAGGGGCGGTGTTTACAAATGAAAACGATAGAGCGTGAAGAAATTGCTTGGTAAAGTATCCAAAATACTCCTTGGTTGTATAGGAGTTTCTGGAGCATTCTTTTTTCTGATATTCATCCTGACGACAGGGGATTATCCTGTGCCCAGGACAATATCAGACGATCCTGCCATTCCTCATGTGACAATTAACGGCGTAGTCTTTCATGCCCAGACCTTTGGTGATCCCGAAAATCCTGTTGTTCTTGTAGTTCACGGAGGGCCGGGCTGGGATTATCGGAGTTTGCTTCCCTTGAAAGCTCTTGCCGATGAGTTTTACGTCGTGTTTTACGATCAGCGTGGAACCGGTCTTTCCCCTCGAGTTGATCCGAAAGAACTCACCCTGGAATCATCTCTTCAGGATCTCGACTCCATCATTGATTATTTTGCCAAGGGGGAAAAGGTAAACCTTATCGGGCATTCATGGGGAGCGATGCTTGTTTCGGGCTATATAGGTAAACATCCGGAAAAGGTGGGCCGTGCGGTTTTGGCGGAACCCGGATTCCTTACAACCGAGATGGCAAAAGAAGCGGGTATCCGTTTTGGACCTAAAATGGAAGTGGGTTTTCTTTTTCGTGCTGCGCAGGCGTGGTTTCAATCTCTGCATGTCAAAGGTCCTGACGAACAGGCTTCTTCTGATTATTTTCTCGGGCAGGTCGCTCCATATGCAAATCCGGAATATTATTGCAACGGAGTTGTACCGGAAGTGGGAGCTGAACACTGGCGGGTCGGCTCCGTGGCGATGCAAAGTATTCTGCGAGCTGCAATGGATGCAGAGGGAAATATTGATATTGACCTGAAAGAAGGCGTTGATAAGTACACAGGTAAAGTTCTCTTTATCGCCAGTGCATGCAATACTGCAATTGGTGTGGCACACCAGAAGAGACAAATGGAATTTTTCCCCAGCGCAGAACTTGTCGTTATCAAAGACAGCGGGCATATGATGTTTGGAGAACAGCCGATTGAAAGCGTCAGGGCTGTCAGGACGTATCTACGGAGTGTTCAGAAATAATGGCCTCGTAGATAGCGAGTGTAACGAGACTTCGAAAAATCAAATACGCCTGTTGCACGATACGGAAAATCAACGGATGATGATCTCTCCGCCGTCGGTGGCGAGGCTCTTCTTTTTTTGCCACCGATAAAAATAGGCTTACAGAGTTGAGGTGAAAATGAAAAAAATCGGGATACTCGGAGGTCTTGGTCCGGAATCGACTGCAGATTACTACAAAGAAATTATTGCTCCATTCAATACAAAATATACTGCGTTGGCCTACCCGGAGATCATTGTCTACAGCGCCAACATTAATGAGTTCATGGATTTTATTGCAGTAAAAGACTGGT
>CAZPXI010000208.1:0-2982 GCA_964590715.1 uncultured Desulfobulbus sp. | reverse complement strand
GAAAAAAATGATATCTCCTGAAAAAAAACAAGACTATGCTGATGTAGAAAAATTTCTGGATTCCTGTCATATCATGACATTGGGTACTTCGGATAGCAAAAGTGTCTGGACAGCGCCTGTATATTACATCTATTTGGACTCCAGATTCTATTTTTTTTCAAAAGCAACATCAAGACACATACTGAATGCAAAAGTCTCCGGCATGGCGGCTGCTTCCATCCATAATAATCCGCAAGGATGGGCAGA
Source organism: uncultured Desulfobulbus sp. (assembly GCA_964590715.1). Lineage (GTDB taxonomy): Bacteria > Desulfobacterota > Desulfobulbia > Desulfobulbales > Desulfobulbaceae > DRLX01. The sequence continues at coordinate 2,736 of CAZPXI010000208.1, read as the reverse complement.
TATTGAAGGGGTCCAGATGGAGGGTCTTATCACTGCCGCAGGGGGTGGGGAACAGTCGGTGCGGGCATTTAAGGCCTATTTAAAAAGATTTTCATTTGTCCGGGAAATTATGCACAGGTCTTTTTCTGGATCACTTGCAAGTTTTACAGAGCAGTTCAAGGTGAGATGGTACACCTTTATTCCCGAAAAAATGGTCTATCTGGATAATAGTGTCAAATTTGGTTTCCGACTTCAATTCCAGTGCAATCGTGGAGAATAAAAAAATATGCGGTACAAAAGCCTTAAAGCATGTGTCGATGACCTGGAACGGAACGGGCAGCTGCTGAGAATCAGGGAAGAGGTCGATCCCTATCTGGAAATGGCGGAAATTCATCGCCGTGTTTTCCAGGCACAGGGGCCGGCATTATTGTTTGAGAATGTCAAAGGCAGTCCGTTTCCGGCAGTGTCCAATCTTTTCGGTACCCTGGATCGGTCCCGCTTTATTTTCAGATCAACTCTGAAGTGGGTAAAACGATTGATGGAGCTGAAGGCGGATCCTTCCCGGCTGATGAAAAATCCACGCCGCTATGCAGGATTGTCATTGATCGGGATGAATATCCTGCCGAAGAAAGTAAAGAACGGCCCCATCCTCTACGCACAAACTGCAATCGAACATCTGCCGCAAATACAGAGCTGGCCCGATGACAGCGGTCCCTTTATCCTTCTGCCGCAGGTTTATACCGAGGACCCCTGCCGCCCGGGAATCATGAAGTCAAATCTGGGTATGTACCGGATTCAACTGGCAGGGAACGAGTACCGGCGCAACCGCGAGATTGGACTCCATTATCAGATCCGCCGGGATATCGGCGTGCACCACACCCATGCCATTGAAAAGGGGGAGCCGCTCCGGGTGAGTATTTTTGTCGGCGGCCCTCCGGCACACACCTTTGCCGCGGTCATGCCGCTGCCGGAAGGCATGCCGGAAGTCCTTTTTGCCGGAGCACTGGCAGGACGCCGCTTCAGGTATTGCAGAAAAGACGAGCATCTGTTTTCTGCTGAAGCGGATTTCTGCATCATCGGAACTATTACACCGAACCGTACCCTGCCCGAAGGACCGTTTGGGGACCATCTTGGGTATTACAGTTTGCAGCATCCGTACCCGGTTCTTGAAGTTGAAGCGGTGTATCATCGCCGGGATGCAATCTGGCCGTTCACGGTCGTGGGGAGACCGCCCCAGGAAGATACTTCTTTTGGCAAGCTGATCCAGGAAATCGCCCAACCCCTGGCACCGGTGGAAATGGCGGGACTCAAAGCCCTGCACGCGGTGGACGCTGCCGGTGTCCATCCCCTGCTGCTTGCGATTGGAAAAGAGCGGTATATGCCGTACCAGCGATCGGCCCGGCCGCAGGAGATCCTCAAGGTTGCCAATGCCATTCTGGGATATGGTCATGCCTCATTTGCAAAATATTTGTTCATTACTGCTGAAGAAGATAATCCGCGTCTGGATGTCCATAATATCCAGGAATTTTTCCATCATGTTCTGGAAAGGGTGGATTGGAAACGGGATCTCCATTTCCAGACCGAGACTACGATCGATTCCTTGGATTACACCGGAACCGGGCTCAATGAAGGCTCAAAGGTCATTGTGGCGACACGGGGAGACAAGAGAAGAGATCTCTCACCTGTTGTTCCATCGGACCTTCCCCTGCCCAGTGATTTCAGTAATCCAAAAATCGTTTTTCCCGGTGTGCTTGCCCTGCAGGCATCACCGTACAGGGATGAAATAAGTGCTGGCCTGGAAATCAGGCGGCTAGGTGAATTGCTGGCAAGTACGGACGGACTGGATCAACTTCCTCTGATCCTTGTTACCGAAGATACGGAGTTTATCAGCAGGAATCTGAACAATTTTCTGTGGGTTACCTTTACCCGCTCCAACCCCTCGCATGACATCCATGGCGTAGGCAGTTTTATTGATCATAAACATTGGGGTTGCACAGGGCCGCTCGTTATCGATGTTCGCCTCAAGCCACACCATGCGCCACCGCTGATTGAAGACCCGAAGATCACCAGCCGGATCGATGCATTGGGAAAAGTCGGAGGATGCCTTCATGGAATTATTTGATCGAACGATACTTACAGGAGACTGAACATGCCGAGCACAGAGTTTTTCCTAACATCATTAGTGGTGATCCTGATACCGGGAACCGGAGTTATTTACACGGTCTCAACCGGGCTTTTCCTGGGGCGGCGGGAAAGTATTGCTGCAGCTGTCGGCTGTACGGCAGGAATTACACCGCATCTCCTGGCAAGCATACTAGGCCTGTCGGCAATACTTCATATGAGTGCGCTCGCTTTCCAGAGTGTTAAATTGGCGGGCGCCGGGTATCTTCTCTATCTTGCCTGGTCCATGTGGCGTGAGACAGGAGCATTGCAATTTAATTCTCCTGCCCGTAAAAAAGGGATGCGGCAGATCGCAACCAGAGGTTTTTTAATCAATATTCTTAATCCCAAGCTCTCTATTTTTTTCCTGGCCTTTCTGCCTCTTTTTGTCTCCGGAAATGCTCACTCGCCGATATTGCAGATGCTGCTGTTCGGCATGGTTTTTATGGTTATGACCTTGCTGATTTTTATTCTGTACGGCATTTCGGCAAATGGAGTCCGCCGACACGTTGTTCATTCGCCGCGGATCATACAGTGGTTGCAACGGTCATTTGCCGCCACTTTTGCCCTGCTTGGGGTCAAGCTTGCGATGACTGA
>CAZPXI010000207.1:0-4944 GCA_964590715.1 uncultured Desulfobulbus sp. | reverse complement strand
GAAGATCGGCGTGAACAGGCGCAGATAGCAGGCTATACCGTTGTCGACTGCACCACGGTCATGGCCACCCACATCAGTGAAATCATCAAGCAACATGCCCATGAACTTCTCGGCCGCCAGGAAACCCAGAACCTGATCGACAATCTGGCCCGGACATATCCCAAGCTGGTTGAAGAACTGGTGCCCAATGTTTTGAACCTGGGAAACATCATGCGTGTCCTCCAGAACCTGCTGGGTGAAGGGGTCTCAATCCGCGATTTACGGACCATCCTTGAGACCATGGCCGATTATGCGCCCATGACCCAGGATACCGATGTGTTGACTGAATATGTCCGACACGCGCTTTCACGCTCAATCTCAACCGCCCATGTCCAGGCCGACGGGACGATTTCAGTTGTAACCATGGATCCGAAGGTGGAAGAGTTAATACAGAACTCAATCCAGCACCGTGAACACGGAAACTTCCTGGCCCTGGACCCTAAAGTCGCCCAGAAAATACTGGACAGCTTAAGCAGTCTGGTCTCAAATTTTGGTGGAGGACAGCAGCCGGTCCTGCTTGTCATTCCACAGATACGGCCCCATGTACGCAGATTGACCGAACGGTATTTCCCCAGTCTGGCCGTTCTCTCGCACAATGAAATCGCAGCCAACATGAAAATTAAATCCATTGGGACGGTAACCATCGATGCAAGTTAAGGTCTTTGAAGCCAGTGACATGAACAGTGGTCTGAAAAAGGTGAAAGAGGCCCTGGGCCCTGATGCCTTAATCCTGTCGACCAGAACCCTGCGCAACGGCAAACTCGGTGTTCTCGGGAAACCCATCCTTGAGATTACCGCAGCCGTAGACTCTGCCTGGGAGGAAGAAAAAGTGAATTCACCATCAACATATCCCAGACAAGATGAAAAAATAGCACAGCCGACACAACGGGAAGATATCACCTATCAGGAGCTGTGGAATCAGCAACCGCCCGATCGTCAATCACAGGCAGAACCGCGACCGCAGCACCTCAGAGAGAGAACTGAACCGGATGCACGTGTTCTCTCCGATGAGATCAGTGAACTGCGCAACATTATCAGTGGGTTGTCCCGACGGATAGGCAGCATGGACACGGACCGGGTCAGCAAGCCCTACGTTGAACCGGAATATATCAACAGAACCGAGGATACGCCGGCTGATCCCGTGGTGCAGCTTTTGCGCAGCCGGGGAATCAATCAACAGGTCGCCGAACTCGTTTCCCGTTTTACCCGGGACTCATCAGGTGCAAGTGCAGCCTCGTCCCGGTTTGATCTGAATACGGTCCTGACCGATGCCCTTGCCAAACTCTTTACCGTGTCCAACCCTCTTGCCGCCCGTCCGGAACGTCAAAAACGTATCTGCCTGATCGGACCGACCGGGGTCGGTAAAACCACCACGATTGCCAAACTTGCCGCCGGCTATCTCAATACATTCCCCGGCAAGGTGGCCCTCATCACCATTGACACCTACCGTATCGCCGCTGTTGAACAGCTCAAGGTGTATGGTGAAATCATGAACCTGCCGGTTGAGGTTGTTCTTAAACCCCGCGATCTTGAACTTGCCCTGGCCAGACACAGTGACTGTGACCTGATCCTGATTGATACTGCCGGACGAAGCCCCGGAAACGCGTTGGAAATTGAGGAAATGGCCACATTTCTCGGACCTGAATTCGGGCTTGAAAATCACCTGCTGCTGTCGGCAACCAGCCGGGAAGCTGAACTCGAAATGGTTATCAACCGTTTTTCCTGCCTGCCGATCAGTCACCTGAGCTTCAGCAAAGTCGACGAATGCAGCTCGCTTGGCGTGCTGCTGAATATTCACTACAAATACAATGCTCCGATAGCCTACCTTACCAATGGGCAACGGGTGCCTGAAGATATTATTGCACCTGATCCGAAAACAATTGCAGAACTTATTCTAAACAACCACAGGAACCCGAACAATGGTTGAGCAAGAGGTTCGCCCCATGGACCAGGCCGGAACCCTGCGGGCAATGAAACAAAGTCCGAACAGGGCCGACAACAAAACACCCTCTGCGACCAGGGTGTTTTCCATAACCAGTGGCAAGGGCGGGGTCGGTAAAACGGCTGTGGTTGCCAACACCGCCGTCCTGCTGGCAAAACTGGGCAAAAGAGTTCTGGTTCTGGATGCTGACCTTGGCCTGGCCAATATCGATGTGGTTTTCGGGCTTGCACCGAGTCATAATCTCAACCACTTTTTTGCCGGGGACAGCGACCTGCAGTCCATTCTGGTCGAAGGTCCGCTCGGCATAAAAATTCTGCCTGCCGGCTCCGGGGTTCAACGGTTTACCCGGCTCGATTCGCAGCAAAAGCTCCGCTTGCTCGACGCCCTGGATTCCATGCATAACGATTTTGATTTTGTCCTGATCGACACAGAGGCCGGCATCTCGGAAAACGTAACCTATTTTAACACTGCGGCCCATGAAATCCTGGTGGTCACCACTCCGGAACCAACCGCAATCACCGATGCCTACGCCTTGATGAAGTTACTCTCCAACCAGTACCATGAAAAACACTTCAACCTGATCGTCAACTTCATCAAGAATGAAGAAGAGGCCTTGGACGTATATCGAAAACTGACCATGGTTGCCAACAGATACCTGGATATATCCATTGACTACATGGGCTCGATTCCAAAGGACAAACAGATGATTGATGCAATCAGAAAACAACAGGTTCTGGTTCAACTTTTTCCTGAATCAAAGACCAGCTCAGCCTTTGAAGCGCTGGCCCACAACCTGCTGCAGGAACCCCAGTCGCTGGAAGCCAAAGGCTCCATCCAGTTTTTCTGGAAACGGCTGCTGGACTTCGGCAACAAGGGCTAGGTAAAAACAGCCTCTAAAGTATCGGTGGCCTGAACCGACACCTGAAACCTGAAACCTGAACCGAAAATGGTCTACCCACCTGTACCACCACTTGATGATCGCTCACAACTGATCAGGGAAAACATGTCCCTGGTGAATCTAGTGGTGCAGCGTATGGTGCCCCAGGTGCCCTCGTTCATGACCAGGGACGACATGACCAGTGCCGCCATGGTCGGCCTGGTTGATGCTGCAAAAAAATATGATGTGACCAAGGGTATAAAATTCAAGACCTTTGCCGAGTATCGTATCAGGGGCGCCATCTATGACGAAATGCGTAAACTGGACTGGTTTTCCAGGTCGCTGCGGGAAAAAAATCGAAATCTGACCCAGACTATGCTCAAACTTGAACGTAAGCTCGGACATTCACCGGACGAAAATGAAATGGCGGAGGCCATGGACATGTCGCTTGACGAGTATCATGACCTGCTGGGCAAGGTTTCACATCTCGGCTGCGTCAGCCTCCATGAAACCCTGGATCATACCGGTGAAGGCAGGAGCTTTCTTGACAGCCTTCAGGATGTAGACGGGCCGACACCGCTTGATATGATCGAAGCCCAGGAGTTAACCTACATCATAGCCGATATTCTCGAAGAGCTTTCTGAGAAAGAACGGCTGGTAGTCGCTCTGTACTACTATGAAGAACTGACCCAAAAAGAGATTTCCGAGGTTATCGGGGTCACCGAAGGCAGGGTTTCTCAACTCCACAGTCAGGCCCTGACCAAACTTCGCGTCAAACTCATAAACGCCGACATCTATGACGATGAACAACCCTATTGACCCAACTCATCAGCTATGAATACTTCACTGTACGCCATCTCGATCTTTCTTGTTGCCGGTTGCTTAACCGTTCTTCTGTTGCAGAAAAAACGAACTGCAGAACAACGAAAAATTCGCCTGTTACGAGAACGCGTTCAAGCAGCGCTTGGTGATAGCCCAACCAACGAAAAACCTGCCCCTTTTGCGGCATCACTGTCCCAGGCGGCAATAACCACCAACCTCCAGAAAACACGGATAAAGCTTCAATCAGGAGCAAGGGGCAGGCCTCCGGAAAAATATACCTTTTTTTCAAGCCTGGTCGCCAAGGGGATGAATGCGGAAGAAATAGCGGAAATACTCGATATTTCAACTACGGAAGCTTCTCAGCTTGTCCAGCTCTGCGGGCTGACCGGTTGTCGGGATTCAATACGGCACGTGCAAAATACGATTGCCCGGCGGAACGAACAATTTATTTAAGAAAACGCGACAAAATACCGAAACAGAATAAGGCGGTTACACCCGCATGTTCTTGAGCAGATCCTGAAAAACAGGCAACAGGGAAACCCAGACAAATGGTATCAGGTAAATACAGTGCATTGAGCGGGGCTGTTTCCAGAGAACAGGCCATGGCAAATATTACGAATAATCTGGCCAATGTAAATTCCTCGGGATTCAAAAAAAACCGTATCAGTTTCGAGGCAATGCTGCGGGGAAGTCAACAGGTGTCCAAGACCGGAGGCATCAACTATAACCGCATACGCAAGATTGGTATAGATTTTACCCAGGGTCCGCTCATGGAGACAGGTCGGCCTCTTGACGTTGCCATCTCCGGTAAAGGTTTTTTCAAGATCCGCCGCGGTACCGAAACCCTCTATACCCGTAACGGAAATTTTTTCACCGATGGCAACGGCATGTTGAAAACCGCTCAAGGATTTAACGTGCTCAACGAATCAAACAATCCGATTCAACTCATCGATACGGCAGGCAAGATGATCAACATAGATGAATCCGGTTCCATTTCCCTGGATACCACCCCAAGTGGCGAACGAATTCAGGTGTTTTCGGTTACCGATCCTGAAAAGCTGAGCAAGGCCGGTGACGGTTTGCTTAAGCTTGAACCGGGCGTCACCTCAACACCGAGCAACGACTCACCGGTGGTTCAGAAAAACCTGGAAGGTTCGAATGTGAACATGGTTGAAGAAATGGTCATGATGATAGACACCCAGCGCAAATTTGAAGCCTTCCTCAAAGTCCAGAAAAGTTATTCCCGCCTGGGCGAAAAACGGAA
>CAZPXI010000206.1:0-5003 GCA_964590715.1 uncultured Desulfobulbus sp. | reverse complement strand
TTCGGACAAGAAAGATGCAACCAAAAAAGATACTCCGGCAACCGATGCCGGTTCGCTGATCAACAGAGGGTTGAAAGGCCTTTTCGGAAATTAACCTTTTATCTGAAAATAGCCCTTCGAAGATGGGATCTTTCGGCCTATTTTCATAACAGCGAAGCGGTGTCATCGTTGTGGCTGTATCCTGTATAATCTGGTCCAGCCATGCTGGTTTATCTGAAAACAGAAGCCGGAGGCCAGAAGTCAGAAGACGGAACAATTTCCGGCTGATATTCAAATGAAAGCGCTGGTCGTATTTTTCCGTTTCCACCGGTAACATTGCAGTTGATATACGTTGTCATTTGGATACTGTAATTTTTTGAATAAACCGGCATGGTCGGCGGCACAACGATGACACCGCTTCGCAGTTATGGGTGCCCTGAAAATCAAGGGTTCCTTATTCAAAAACAGTGGCCTTATTCTCTATTTTCATGATCCTGTCGCAATAGGGCAGCATCCTTTCGTCATGGGTGACCATGACTATGGCGACTTCCTGTTCCAGTGCTATCTGTTTCAGCATCTTGACCACATCAACCGAGCGCTGCATATCAAGAGCAGCGGTTGGTTCATCGGCCAGGATGATCTGTGGATTATTGACCAGTGCCCTGGCAATGGCAACCCTCTGGTTCTGACCACCGGAAAGTTGCGAGGGCATGGCCCTCTCTTTCTCTGCAATGTCAAAATATTGCAACAACTCTCTTGCCTTTGCCTTTGCGGCCTTCTCGTCTGTTTTATTTGCCTGGGGAAGCAGGGTCAGGTTATCAATAATATTTAAAAATGGAATAAGGTAATGCGCCTGGAAGATAAATCCTATCTTTTCCCGCCTGATCTTTCGGGTTTCCCTGGTCAACCATTTATCGGCAAAGACCTGCTCATCCCCGATCCAAATTTTCCCGGAACTGGGTTCTTCAACACAGCCGATCATCATGAGAAGCGTTGTTTTCCCCCCACCGCTGGGAGCAATAAGGGCGATCAGCTCACCTTTTTTAATGGTAAATGAGGCGTTTTTTATCACCTCAATATAACTGTCACCATCACCAAAGGATTTACATATATTTTCTACTCGTATTGCTATATCCGATTCCATGTCAGCCACCTATTGCTGCAGCAGGATCTGCACTGATCACTTTTTTTACCCCCACAAATGAGGCGGCAATACTGGCGACCACCACCACGGCAAACAACATCCAGGCGTCGGGAATTTCGAGAACAACTCTTTTGGGAAACTTGGAATAGATGAGATGAGAGAACAGGTTGCCAAACAAGAAGGCCAAGATGCCGAGCAGCACTGTCTCTTCAACAATCATGCGTATAATCATACTGTTGGGCAACCCCATCAACTTCATAATCGAAATTTCTTTCATCTTCTCCAGAGTCATCGTATAGATGATAAGCGATATGATGATGGTAGCAACAATAACCAGAATAGCTGTAAACAGCCCGATCTGTTTTGATGCTTTTTCCACAACATATTTCGTCAGCACCGCCCGTTGCTGCTCTTTTGTGTACACACTTTTATGCTGCCACCGTCGTATACCACCGGCAATCTCTTCCGCATCATAGCCCGGCAGCACTGTCGCAATAACGGCGTTGACCATCCGGGTATTTCGGTTCACTATTCCTCTTGCCCGGTCTGTCTGTATTCGTTTGTTTGAATAGGAAAACTGCAGCTCCTGAGCATCTTTAAGACTTATATAGACCAGCAGATCTCCCCCGGATGAAACACTGCCGTGGGTTACCCCGACCACTGTATAGATATGACGGCCGAGCTGTATCTTATCATGCAGAGCAAAGCCTGTTTTGTCGGTCACCACGATTTCATAATGGTCGGTCTTCAGGGTTCGTCCAGCCACCAGCCTGTCCGGGTTAACAGGGCTGATTTCCCCATAGACGTCATAGCCGACGGCAAATACACGCACTTTGCCGTTTTTTTTCGGCAGTTGGATATTCTGAAATGTAATAACGCTGCTCTTATCAATCCCCTGCAGCGATTCAATGGTATACTGAAGATCCTCGTGCACCCTTGAAGCCTCGGCAAAAGGTCCCAGGGTTTCCTGCTGAACAACCCACAGGTCCACATCCAAATCATTTAATAGAACTTCGGCATCGACTAACATACCACGATAGACACCCATCATAATAAGGACTATGCCGAGCAACATCCCTACGCCCATGGCAGTTACAATGAATTTGCCAAGCGTATGCCTGACATCCTCTTTTGCCAGGTGAATCATTGATAGATCCTCATCCCCTCGCGCAGCGATTTTTTATGTCTGTCCGGCACAATGACTGAAGTCTCAGGTTTCCCTCCGGCTATCGCCATTTCGGACGCATTGGCAGCAAGTTCGTTAATGGCTGTAAAATGGGCTCGTCCATTTTGCACAACCCACATTCCCGACGTTCCTTCTTTCTGAACAACCACACCAAGGGGGATCTTGACGACATTGTCATATTGACGAACGGCAATGAACACCCGAGCCTGTTCGTTAATAAAAAACGGCCTGGGAATTGTTTCAAATGCTACATTAATCGTTCGTTCAAGGGTTACGGCATCCGTCATGGCGTCAACTCTTTGTACCACCCCTTTGTAATGCTTGCCGGGTTGTGAACGAAGGATAATGGTTGCCTGTTGCTCCGGTTTGATCCGACCACTTATTCGTTCATCAATTTTCGTTTCCACCCACAATGTTGCCGGATCAACTATCTTCAAGATGGGTGTAGACGGCTGTACATACTGCGCGACCTCCGATTCTCGGAGGATAACGTACCCGTCTGCAGGGGCGTACACGTTGAGTCGGTGTATTTTTTCCTGCAACGCTTCAATGTTTTTTACTGCTGCCTCAACGGCTGCCAGGGAGGAATCAATTCTCGCCTTGGTTGTTGCAATTGCCGCCTGTATACCCTGCAGATCCGCCAGGGCTTTATCATATTCCGACTGCGCCACAAACCCCTGCTTGTTGAGTTGGTTATAACGACGGTATGTGATCTGCAGAAGTGTTTCCTGAGCCCTTTGATTTTTCAACTCACCCTTAAGGGCCTGGGCATCATATTGGGCTTTAACAAGGTTGGATTTTGCTATTTGCAGCTGCTGAGGTAGATCCACTCCGTCCATGACCACCAACAGGTCACCCTTTTTGACCCATTGCCCCTCATCGGTCAAAATATTTATTATCTTGCCGCCGGTCTGGGCGGTAATGGAATATATGTTCAGTGCATTCACATTTCCGATGCCCTGGACACTAACCTCCAGTTGTCCTCTGGCTGGATGAATGACTGTAAATGTATGTTTTGGAATATATATTTTAAAATATACAACCGTGGCTATGGTTGCTGTAATGAGCAAAAGTACAAAATACCTGACAACCGCTTTCATTTGCTTATTCCCTGTAAATATTCTAATCGGTGGATGGTACTGCTTCTGTCATAGCCGGCCTGAAGAATTCCGAGTTCAGCATCAAGGCTCAAGGCTGTTGCGTCCAACACTTCTATATAGGTTGACAGCCCCTCCCGGTAACGGCCGTTGATTATTTCCTGCGTCTCTTTGGCCGCCTTCAACTGGACTGTTTTGGCTTTAATGGTCTGTACATAATGTTTAAGATCAATGACCAGCCCCTCAACTTCTTCTCTCAGGGCCAGCACCTTTGCCTCATATTCATTCTTTGCGCTTTGCCTGTCGATAATTGCCTGTTCTTCCCTTGCCGTAAGACGCCCACCACTATAGAGTGGAATATTGAGCAGGATTCCCACCTGGGTTGATTCATAGCTATTCAGCGTGTCTTGATATGCATAGGAAGCAACGGCATCAATGGAACCATAATGGGCTGCCTTTGTCGCCTCGTATAAAAGTTCACTCTTGTTGATACTTTTCTGAAGGCTTTGAAGCGCAGGTGAATTCTGCAGTATTGTCTCTTCATCGACCATGTATACCTCGGGCATTATGGTGCTCTCTTCAAATTGTATTCCCGCAGGAATCGGTTCTCCGATGTACAGAGATAAGACAACGGCGGCTTTTGAAAAGTTTGACTGCGTAAGGGAGAGATTATCCTTGGCAACCGACAGAGAAGATAAAAAACGTGTTGAATCAGCCCGGGTTCTCAAGCCCTGGTCCAGAAGAGCTTTTGCCTGCTTATACAGCTCCTCTTTTGCCCGAAAGTCTTTTTTTCTTACGAGAATGGCCTTTTGCTGGACAAGGATAAGTTCATATTGAAGTTTTACCTTATATGCCAGTAACGCCCTGGCATCCTGGAGAGATAACCCGGCAATATCCTGCTGCACTTCCTGGGCCTTTATAAGGGCCGAGGTTTTCGAGAAATCCCATATTTTTTGTTTGAGCGTTGCTCCTGCCAGCCAGCCGTCACTGTCCTTGGTATGGAATATGCCGCCGACAGGTAAAACATAGGTTCGTGTCGGGTCATATTCCGCGTTCAGAGAAACTTGCGGCAAAAAATCCGCCTTGGCGGCATCAACCTCTCTGTTGCTGCGCTTGACCTGTAAAAGAAATCGTTTGATATCAGGATGGGTATGCAACGCTTTCTGAATACAGTCTTCTAAAGTCAGTGTTTCACCATGCAGGGTTCCAGAGGCACCAAAGATGATCAAAAATACAAATAAAAATAAACCTATGTTTTTCACTATCTGCTTCCTGTGTTCATCATTCTGGGAGAAATCAGCAAAAACAAACAAGCTGCATTAACCAAACGTTTGTTTAACTGATAATCACATTTCCGCTTTTTGTCCAATCTATTATTCATTCAAAGTGGTAATTCTCAGGGTTTGAAAATTCCTGAGCTCATTCTTGTTTCGTAAGGTGGCTGCTCTCTAGAAATCAGACAGGTGATGTAGTGCTGTTTTCGCCATTATGAATCAACAGGGTCGTGTTGATATGAACAGGTCAGAAATCCCTTATGACAGAATAGTATCGCTTTCTTTTTCGACATCCTTAAACGTACGATGACAGGCATCATACT
>CAZPXI010000205.1:0-5009 GCA_964590715.1 uncultured Desulfobulbus sp. | reverse complement strand
TTTTTGTAGGGTGGGCACCGCCCACCAGCAGGAAGTGAGTTACAATAATTACTGCTTCGCCGGCAGGATGTTGCTACATATAGAGTGCATCGGGGTTCGGCAGCTTTTTTGGTGGGCAATGCCCACCCTACTTTTTTGTATCTGCCAATGACAATTTTTCCCTAGCTTGACGACTATGCCCGCTCCCCTGCGGGAAAACAGGCTGTCAGCCGCAACCTTTCCGGCAACCGGGTGGTTCTCCAAGCGGCTATACAATCCAGTCCTGAAAGACTGCATCATCAAGCAAGCGGGCAAGCACGATCTCCTGGGTGTTGTCCCGCTCAAGCAGAACCTCTCCGGGCGGCAGCTGACCATCTATCTTCCTGCCGTAGCGGACAACCAGCCCGGTGGCCCATTCCAGAATTTCCGTTTCCTCAGGCGTCCCGGCCACCATTGCAGATGCCCGGCGCAGCAGCCCGGTGGGTCCGGGGCGCTCGGGCATGTACATAAGCCAGTCATCGGACCCGCGCAGTTCGGCAATCCGGTCATTCTCCTGCTCGTTGCGGCCCAGCACCAGCCAGTGGCCGCCGGGAAGACGGAACTGACGCCCGGTTAACAGAAGTTTTATATCATTTACCTGGAACTGTTCACGGCCAAAGCTGAACAGACCGGCATAAAAACGTTCGATGCGGGAGGCCAGATTGGGATCGGTGAGCACACAGCCGCCGGCCGGGGAGGGAAACTCGGTGATGCCCAGCTCATGGGCCAGATCAATCTGCGGCCGTCGACCGCGCCCGGAAAAACCGTACAGTTGCTCGCGATCGACAAGCCCTTCACGTTCAGGGAGGGTGGGATCCATCCTCTTGGCGCAGAGCGGCCTGAGCAGAATATCCTCGCAGCCTGAATCGCGTTCAATTACGTTTAAGGTATCACGACGCTGGGACATGGGCCGCTGGCCCAAAACCTCGCCGGTGAAGAGAAAAGAGGCCCGGTAGGATTCCATGAGTTTCCGGGCCCGGGTCAGCATCATGATCTTGCAGTCAATGCAGGGATTAAAATTCTTGCCGAAACCATGGGCCGGATTTTTCAACAGCTCGATATAGCCGTCACTCAGATCGATCAACTCGACATCAATACCATATTTTTCCAGGACGCCCCGCCGGTATTCCTCCTGTCGCTCCAGCAGCTGATGATCAAAAAAAGGAGTCACAAATTTCAGAGCCCGGACCCGGATCCCCTGGGCCGCGATTATCCGGCAGGCCAGCAGAGAGTCGAGCCCGCCGGAAAGAAGGCCCAGTGCCGTTATCTCACTCATATTCTCACCCACCTTTCTTTTCCGCAAGCGCACCGGCATAGGCCAGGGTCTGCTCGCTGGGATTCTCGCCGCCCAGCATTCGGGCCAGCTCCCCCACCCGTTCTTTTTTGTTCAGGAGCCGGATGGATGTGGTTGTCCGGCCGTCTTCGACGCTCTTCTCGACCAGATAATGGGTGGAGGCATGGGCGGCGATCTGGGGCAGATGGGTAATACAGAAAACCTGGTGATGCCCGGCCAGTTCGCTGATTTTTATTGCCACCGCCTCGGCCGCCTGACCGCCGATTCCGGCGTCCACCTCGTCAAAGATGACCGTGTCCACCTGATCCCTGCGGGCAAGGATACACTTCATGGCCAGCATAAGACGGGAAAGCTCCCCCCCGGAAACCACCTTGACCAGCGGTTTGGCCGGTTCGCCGGGATTGGCGGAGAAGAGAAACTCCACCTGATCCCGGCCGCTGGCCTGGATCCCGTCCATGCCCAACCCTGCAGGATCACGCAGCGAAACCTCGAAAACCGCCTGGGGAAAATGCAACGATTCCAGTTCGGCCTCCATGGCGGCGGAGAGTTTTGCCGCCACAAGCCGCCGGGCCTCGGTCAGCTCGGTAGCCTTGAGCAGGGCCTCGGTACTGACCTCTTCAAGGGCCAGTTCCAGCTCGTCGATCTCGTCTTCAATTCCGACCAGCTCCTCGAGTTCCCTTTCGGCCCGGTCGGCATAGGCAAGCACATCCTCAAGCTCAGGTCCGTATTTTCGCTGCAGCTGCTTGAGCTGGGCCAGCCGGCCTGAAATTTCCTCCAGACGGGAACTGTCCATAGGCAGCGCGTCACGATAGACGCGGAGCGCTCCTTCAAGATCTTCGATCTCGTAACAGTTCGAGCTGATTCGTTCGGCAAGCTCACGGACTTCCGGATCCAGTTCAGCGGCCTGCTCCATATTCTTTCGGATGGTGACAAGATGCTCGATCACCTTATTCTGGAGGAGCTGATAACTGTTGCGGGCAAGAGCCGACAGGGTCGACGAGGCCTTGAGCAGGTCGCGCTCTTCAACAAGCTGCTGGTCTTCACCGGGTGCCGGGTCGATTTCCCGAATCTCTCTGAGCTGGTAGCCCAGAAAATCACGGCGCTGTTCTTTGTCCTGCTCCTTTTCCTGCAACTCCCTGAGCCTGCTGGACAACTGCTGCCATCGCTTAAACAGACGGCTGAACTCCTGCCGCTGCGGCTGGAGTTCACCATAGAAATCGAGATAGTCAAGATGCTTTCCGGCCTGCAGGAGCTGCTGATGGTCATGCTGACTGGCAATATTGACCAGATTCTCGGTTAATTCGGCGGCCAGCCGGGTGGTCACCGACCGGTCGTTGATAAACAGCCTGCTCCGTCCCTTGCGGTTCAAGACTCGCCGAATCAGACATTCATCGCCGGATTCCAGATCGTATTCACGTAAAAAACTACGGATTTCGTCGTGGTTGTCACCGAGGGCAAAAAAGGCCTCGACCTCGGCCTGATCACAATCGCTGCGGATCCAGGCGGAAGAGCCCCGGCCGCCGGTGAGCAGGTGAATGGCCTGGAGGATGATTGACTTTCCGGCCCCGGTCTCACCGGTAAAAACCACCAGACCATTTTCACGGCCGGGAAAATCCAGCTGCAGGGAATCAAGCAGGGCGATATTTTTTATCCGTAATTCTTGAAGCATATATTCAAAGTTCAGAGTCAGGGAGGTGGATTACTGCAACCAAGAGGGCTGTTTCTTTTATTTTCACTAAGACATTCTTCTTGACGGAAGCGACAGCAAACTGTATCCTATTGATTATCCAAGTAAAGTTTCCATGGAGAACCGTATGGAAAAAATCCAGCCGCTCAGCGCCAGCCTGGAAGATTACATTGAGGCCATTTACCATATCATTGCGGAAAAGCAGGTCGCCCGGGGCAAAGACATCACTGCCCGATTAAGCGTCAGCGGCGCCTCGGTTACTGAAGCCCTGCGCTCCCTTTCTAAAAAAGGCCTTATCAACTATGCGCCCTATGAGGTTATCACCTTAACCGATGCAGGACGAACAACGGCCGAAGATGTGGTCCGGCGTCACAATGCCCTGAAAAAGTTTTTTGTTGAAGTCCTTGCCATTGATGATGATACGGCCGAACAGGGGGCCTGTAAAATCGAACACACCGCACCGACCGAGATCATTGCCCGCATGGTTGACTTCATCAGATTCCTTGAAGTCTGTCCCCGGGGCGGAAAGGATCTGATCCAGGGATTTGCCGACTTTTGCGAAAAGGGACGGACCCGAACGGACTGCGAAGACTGTGTTTCCCAATGCCTGGGAAATACTGCCCGAGATACAAGATAGCGTATCCCCACCCCCGGTTAGTCCTTGATCAGACCGAGAATCTCACCATCTTCGGGGAAACGGCCCGACTGCTTTTTGGAAAAGATCCGCCTTCCATCGACAACAATCTCAAAAACACCGCCACTGCCGGCAATCAATGCAACCTGGGCATCCGGCCCAAAAGCGGTTTGCAACTCTTCCTCCAAACTGGAGGCCCGGGGTTTATAATTTCACTTTGTACAATATTCAATGGTGATCTTCATCGTGTATCCTCAGGATAAAACATAATTGAACAGGTTCCATCATAGCATATCAGAAATTGCCTGCAAAGCGGTGTCTCATATTTTTCCGACCAAGTTTTCTTTTCAAAATCGGCAGGATCCGGGTATGATGGAGAGAACAGATGAAAAATGACCAGAGCCTGGATAAACAATGCCCGTCTATGAATATACCGCCCTGAATCCGGCGGGGAAAAAACTCAAAGGAATCATTGATGCCGATTCCCTGACGGCAGCCCGACAGAAGATCCGTCAGGCAGGGGACTATCCTGTCGACATAAAAGAAACAATCCCCAAGGCCAGAACAAAAGGGGGCAAAGGATTTCAGCTGCCCCAGTTCGGCAAGCGGGTCAAACAGCAGGAAATCCATGTCGCCACCCGCCAGCTGGCAACCCTGCTAGGGGCGGGCATTCCTTTGATCCCGGCCTTAAACGGTCTGCTTGAACAGACCACCAATTCCGCCCTGCGAACCATCATCGCCCAGATCAAGGACGGGGTCAACGAGGGCAACTCGCTTACCTCGGCCCTGTCCGAACATCCCCGCCTCTTTTCCAGGATCTATGTAAACATGGTCCAGGCCGGTGAGGCCTCCGGTTCCCTTGATGTCGTCCTGGAACGGCTGGCCGAATTTGGTGAAAATCAGCAGGCCCTGAAATCACGAATCACCGCAGCAATGATCTATCCCATCTTCATGGCCCTGGTCGGCATGGGGGTTCTTTTTATGCTGATCACCTTTATTGTTCCAAGTATCACCAAGGTCTTTGAAGGTACCAAGCAGGCCCTGCCCCTGCCGACGATTTTCCTGATTAAACTCAGCTCCCTGCTGGCAAGCTACTGGTGGCTTTTGCTCCTGTTCATAGCGGCAGGCGTGGTCACCGTCCGCTACGGCCTCAGTCAACCGGCCGGTCGTCGTTTCTGGGATCGGATGAAACTCACCCTGCCCGGCCTGAGTGATCTCAATATCAAAATCGCTTCGGCCCGTTTCGGCAGAACCCTGTCCAGCATGCTCCATGCCGGAGTTCCCCTGTTCACCTCTCTGGGGATTGCAAAAAACATCCTGAACAATGTAATCCTGGGTGAGGTTCTTGAAGAGGCTGCGGTTGAACTGGAAAAGGG
>CAZPXI010000204.1:3160-5016 GCA_964590715.1 uncultured Desulfobulbus sp. | reverse complement strand
CGTGAAGCCGCCATTGCCCTCAAACTCAATCCGAAAAATTTCAACGCCGCCCTGTTGCTGGCCAAGGGTGTTCTGTTCTCCAAGGATTATGACAATGCGATTAAAATCCTGACCGAGATGCAGAGTAAGGTGCCCGATAACATCGAAGTGCTGGGCAACCTCGGCCTTGCCTACATGGGGAAAAAAGACCTGGACAAGGCCGCCGAGACCTTTGAACAGCTCCTTGCGTTGCAGCCCGGCAACACCCTGGCCCTGCTTAATCTTGTCCGCATTAAAGGCGCCGGAGGCAAAAGCAAAGAAGAGCTGATCACACTGGTCAAAAAACAGATTGACAAGGCCCCGAAGAGTACCGGCGACCTGTTGCTGCTCGGCACCATGCTCATGGGCGAAAAGCGATACGACGAGGCCCTGGATGTCATCAAAAAAGCCCAGGGACTTGCACCGCAAAACCCGAGAACCTACAGTCTGAGCGCGGCCATCCTCAATAAACAGCAAAAAACCGATGCCGCCATTGCCGAATACCAAGATCTACTGAAACAGGATCCGAAAAACGTCCAGGCCTACATGGGCATCGGTGCGCTGCTCGAGCAGAAAAATGATCCAGACGGGGCCAAGGTACAATACGAAAAGGTTCTTGATCTCCGGCCCGACTTTGCTCCCGCCGCCAACAACCTGGCCTGGATCATTGCCGAGGAACCCGAACCGGACCTGGGCGAATCCCTGCGACTGGCCATGATTGCCAAAGAACAGCTGCCCGATGAAGTTCATATCATCGACACCCTGGGATGGGTTCATTATAAGCGTAAATCATATGGCCTGGCCCGCAATGAATTTGTCCAGGCCGTGGAAAAACAGCCGGACATCCCGGTCTTCAGATATCATTTGGCCCTTGCCCTGTATGGCGAAGGCAAGCATGACCAGGCGGTCAAAGAACTTGAAGAGGCCCTTGGGACTGAAGGTGGTTTTACCGACAGAAATGAAGCGGAAGCACTGCTCAGAGAGTGGAAGAGTCAGTAGGAATGGAAAAAGAAATAGTCTTCAGCAGGCAGGAGATTGCCGAACGGGTCCAACAGCTCGGCCGAAAAATAACCACCGACTACAAAGATCGACCGCTGGTCCTGATCGGCGTGCTCAATGGGGCCTTTGTCTTCCTGGCTGATCTGGCCCGGGCCATTGACCTGCCGGTTGTAATCGATTTTATCCGGGTGGCAAGCTACGGTGATGCCACGACCACCTCCGGGACTATCCGACTGACTAAACCGCCGGAGATAGACCTGACCGGTAAGGACATTCTGCTGGTTGAAGACATTGTCGACACCGGAACAACTCTTGCCTGGCTGCACCAGTACTTCAAGGAACACCGGGTTGCATCGGTTAAAATCTGTGCCCTGATCGATAAACACGAGCGCAGGAAGGCGGAGGTTGTGGTCGACTATTCAGGCTTTCAGGTGGAAAAAGGGTTTCTAATCGGCTATGGCCTCGATCACGCCGAGCAGTTTCGGAATTTACCGGCAATCTATGCAGGAGTCGTCCATGAGTAAAAAATTTGCGGTTATTCTTTCAGGATGCGGGCACCAGGACGGTACTGAAATCCATGAGGCAACCCTGACTCTGTGGGCCATTCACAAAAACGGAGCCGACTACCAGTGTTTTGCTCCGGACATCAGACAGCACCACGTGCTTAACCACATCACCGGCGAGGAGATGGATGAGGAGCGCAATGTCCTGATCGAATCGGCTCGGATCGCCCGCGGTAAAATCAAGCCGCTGTCGGAGTACAGCCCGAATGATTTTGACGGTCTGGTGCTGCCCGGCGGCGTCGGGGCGGCAAAAAATCTCTGCACCTATGCCTTCGA
>CAZPXI010000204.1:1790-3060 GCA_964590715.1 uncultured Desulfobulbus sp. | reverse complement strand
CTTTTTCCTTGACGCAGCCCCATCCGTTCTTATTTTGTAAACGAACTTCTCCTCACAACAAAACGGAACAGCTATGAATAACACCATAAAAACATTCATCCTGATGGCGGCGCTGACCGCGCTGTTCATGATCGGCGGCCAGGCCCTTGGCGGCAGGCAGGGCATGATTATCGCCCTGGTCATAGCCCTTGGCCTGAACTTTTTTTCCTACTGGAATTCGGATAAACTGGCCCTGGCCATGAACAAGGCCCGGGAGGTTTCCGAGGCCGAGGCGCCTGATCTGCACCGGATAGTTGCCGGGCTTGCCCAGCGGGCCGGTCTGCCCAAGCCCAAGGTCTACGTGGTTGACAACCCGACCCCCAATGCCTTTGCCACCGGCAGGAATCCGGAACACGCCGCAGTGGCGGTCACCACCGGCATCATGCAGGCCTTAAACAGGCAGGAACTTGAAGGCGTACTCGGCCACGAACTGGGCCACATTAAAAACCGGGATATCCTGATCAGCTCCATTGCCGCGGTCATGGCCGGTGCCATCTCATACCTGGCGACCATGGCCCAATGGGCGATGATATTCGGCGGCGGGCGCGGAAGTGATGACGAGGGAGGCAGCAATCCTCTGGTCATGCTGGCAATGATGATCGTGGCCCCGCTGGCGGCCACAGTCATCCAGATGGCCATCTCCCGAAGCCGCGAATATATTGCCGACAGAACCGGGGCTGAAATCTGCGGCCATCCCAAGGCCCTGGCCAGCGCCCTGCAGAAGTTGTCCGATTACAACAAACAGCGGCCCATGCAGGTCAACCCGGCTTCGGCCCAGATGTATATCGTCAATCCCCTGAAGGGCAGCACCATGGCAAACCTGTTTTCCACCCATCCGCCCATGGAAGAACGTATCCGGCGGCTGCTGGCGATGTAAAAACGTTTGAACGGTTCAAACAGTTTAAGCCGCTCAAACAATCTGATGGCTTCTTTGTCAAATTAAGAAAAGATAACAACAGTTCCACGTTCACCCTAACGACGGTGTAGTTATCAGGGATAAGGTGAGCTGAAAATACCCTGGATCCCCGCCTTCGCGGGGATGACGGAAAAAAGAAAATTGGACAAAGCAGGATTAAGGAATTAAGCGTTTAAGCGTTTGTACAAATTCCTCCGGATCCAGGCAACCGCGACCGAGCATGATGCCGGAAACCTCGGGCAGGGCAAAAACTGTACTGCTGTTTTCGGCATCAACACCACCACCATACAGTACCGGTCGATCACGGAAATACCC
>CAZPXI010000204.1:0-1690 GCA_964590715.1 uncultured Desulfobulbus sp. | reverse complement strand
GCATACTCTACCATTCCCTGCAGCCATGAGGCCGGAGTCGCCCCGGTATAGCTCCCGCCCGGATAGGGCGAAACGCCCTGTGCCGCCAGACTGATGCCCGCTAAATCCTTCACTTGTGCAGCCGCCTGCTCCAGAAAAAGAAAAGGAACAGCGAGCACGACCTCGATATCCGGCAGGGGTTGATACCGGGCGGAAAAGATTCGGAGCCACTCACCTGCGTGCGCAGGTGAAAGATTTGCCTTCCAGTTTGCAACAACGAGTTGTTTCATTTTTCCCACCTATAAATCGATAATCTTGTCTTTGGAAAGACCACTGCCCTGCTGCTGAAAAGTTTCAATAAAGCTCATTCGTAACCGATCCCCTGTCTGCACGCCAAGCAGGTCATAGCCAAGACCCAACCGGATGTGATTTCCCTGAACCTGGACCTGATCTTCCGGCAGGGGGCCGAGAAATCTGCGCACACCGTTCTCAAACCTGAACAGACCGACATGCACCTGTCCTTTTTCCGGTTCATTTCTCGGCGCTTCAAGGGTGATATCCAGGCCGAAATCATACCCTAAACGGCCGGAATCTTTCCCGGCCGGACCACCGGTCCGACGATCGACATCAGTATCAAAGTAGAGTTCAGCAAGCCGATACAGGGACTGGGCCGTGGTTGAGGCCGCATTAAAGGCGACGGTCAACGGAAAGCTGGTCTGAATATCGATCAAAAGCTTTCCCCCATCGGACTTCACTGAAACCGCCTCAATATCCATCCAACGTCCGACCCCGAACTCGGCCACATCACCCACCGGATCCCGCCAGATGGACTGGCCGGCTTTCGGAATAACCGGTATATTTTTATCTAGATCTTGAAGTGCAGGCTCAGCCGGCGGCATCCTGCCGGGCATGGACTGCTGCCGGGTTAACTCTCCCGCCTCCTGTAACAGGGCCGGAAGCTGCGGCCCCAGAGTGACCAGGGCCGCACCCATGCCGACCACCGGCAGAATCATGCCGATCACGGCAAGCAGCCACCAGCCCGACCTTCGCTCCGCGGCCGTTGATTCGGCAGCTGTTGCTTTCAGATCGTGATACATGGCCACCATGAACAGGAGGAGAAACGGAGTGAAAACAAAATAGAGAAAGGGGCCGACCAGCGGAATCAGATCAAGAACGATGGCAAGCAGCCAGATCAACAGCAGTTTGCCCAGAGTGTTCCACCAGCGCCCCTTAACATACCGGCGACTGGCCATAATCGCATCCATCCCGCGCAGGTCATCCTCATAAAGCGGATAAAGGGCAAACATCAGGCTGATCGAAAAGATGATTCCGGGTACCATAAAGAGCAGGAAACCGGCCATGACAATGGAACCCGCCAGCAGCAGAATCCAGCCCATGGCCCAGAGCCGCTGCCAACCGACCCGCAGGGCCTTGCGCACGCCCATGGTCTCGTCGATTACCACGGCAATGGTCGCACTCTGGCTCCACATGCCGGCGACCATAACCACCACAAAGAACAGACAGGAAAGCAACAAAAGCTGCAGATCAAACCGCCCCTGTTGGAACTGTTCCACAAGCCCCTGAAGACTGTCGACGGATAACACGGACACAACAGCGAACACCACTATCAATCCAAGAACCACCAGGGTGCTGACCAGCAATACGCCGAGAATGGTCAGGGCCCGGTCTTTAAACTGTTCCCAGGTCTCGG
>CAZPXI010000203.1:0-5029 GCA_964590715.1 uncultured Desulfobulbus sp. | reverse complement strand
TCACCCGCCGGGCCAGATACCCGGTAAAAATGATCTTTTCACGGATGGAATCAGGGATGGCATATTCATGAACCGCGTCGTAGATATCCTGACGGCCGTAGACCCAAATCTCGGAATAGAGCTCCTGCAGGTGAGAGTAGACGCCTTTGTGCTCCCAGTCGGCACGCACGGTTTTCCGGTCATCCATGATGTCGCGCAGGCCGAGAATGGTACGGGTTCCAGGTGAATTCTTTTTGAGCCATTGCAGGGTGGGCAGGACTTCTTTTTTCAGGCCCAGGGGCTCTTTGTCAACGATGAACAGATCCGGGGCAAAGGTTTCAGCGGTTGCCTGGATAATTGATTTGCGGATATTTAAGGCATGTTCCGGATCTATACGGATGGAGAGCGACTGGTATTCGTCATTGGTTTTCTTGATCATGCCGGGGATGCGGACAAAGTCCACGTTTTCCGGAAAAGAAAAGCGACCGGCAATGGGAGAGCCGGTCAGGATGAGTACGTTGACATCATCTGCCCGCAGGTGTCCGGCAATGGACATGGTCCGGCGGATATGACCCAGACCGTAGGTGTCATGGGAATACATCAGAATATTATAAAATCTGTTTTTTCCCATTTTTCTTTCAGATGTTTTTTTAAAGTAAAAGGCGGCCGGGATGCTAACTCCCGTACCTGCTGCGGGGAAAGGTCGCGACGGTCGGCAATTTTACGGGCCGGAATGCCTGCCCATATTTCATAAGAGCCCGGATTTTTTGTCAGCACTGCCCCGGCTCCGATGACTGCCCCGTCTGGTATTTCCGTAACCTGGTAGAGGACGATCACGTTTTCATGTATCCATACGTCACTGCCGATGTATTTGTCCTGCCAGAGAACGCCGAGCTTTTCCTGCTGGTCCAGCAGGGGGCGTCTTCCCTGGTGGATGTGATCGTGAGTATAGATCCGGCTGCGGGCTCCGATCATGCACCAGGGACCAAGGTGGATGTTGCCGGTACAGTCGAGAATGGAGAATGGACTGATACAGATGTTGGTTTCGGAACCGGGAGTGGTCACGGCTTCTGGGGCAATGTACAGCTTGCCCCGATGGACATTGCCATGGGGCCTTCGCCGTGCCTTTTTCAAGGCGGCTTTTAATTGGGCCATACTTTGAGTTGCCGCTTCAAATTCCATCAAGTATGCAGGTTGCGGGTTCCGGGTGACAGTAGTTGGATTCTTTCCAATAGAAATACTCGCTGGGAAAAAAACAGGCAATGAAAAAGATATATTCAGGTGCCGGGTATCAGGTGACGGCTTTGTATCTCTCTGCACGATTCCGCGCTGCTGAGAAAATTTTTCCAGTAACCAGTATGGCTGGACCAGGTAAGCGGAGCAACGCGCAGACTCCGGGTTCTCAGATCACCGTTACAACGATGATACCGCTTCGCTGTTATGAAAATAGCCTAAAAGTTCCAACTTCGCGGGCTATTTTCGGATAACGATGTGCCGGCATGGTGCAGCGTATGTCTTGACAAAAGACCGCGAAGATCTGATAGTTATTCTTAAGAGTGTGACGTTTGATTTCATACCTCATGGAGGGCCTGTTTATGCGACAAATATATTTTTTCAGAGTTTTTCTTTTTTCTCTGTTGTTTGCCATGCCCCTGATCGGTTGTGTCCAGAGCACTCCTTCGGGAAAATGGGCCAGGAGCGGAGACGGCGGAAGGTCATTTGAAAGTAGAACCATATTACCGGATCATACATACTATTTTATCGGCAATGAAGTCACCCCGGAGGCCATTATCGCCGTTGATAACAGGTATACTCTTAAGACCAGGGTCTGGAGCCGGGTGGATATCACCCAGAAAATGCTTGACGACTGGATGTTCTGGATCGATACGCGGTTAAGCCTTGCCTGCCCCCATTACGGCGGGGTTATCCTGACGCCGGATGGAGAGAAGGCCGGTGTCTGGTACTCGAAAAAAATGATATCGGTTGTAAAAACTCCGGAACCCGGTGTGTTGCAGGTCTATGCTCCGTACAACCGGACCGGATCCCTCTGTGCCCGTCAAGAGAGCTGGGATGAACGCTAGGACGTAAATTTTGTACCTGAAAAGCATGAAAGTTCAAAAAATTGTATTGTGTTTGTCATTGAAATGCGCTATTCTCTTTATACAGGTGGAAGAATTCTTATCTTCTTCAATTAAAGCATCTTCGGCTCAAGGTTCAATCAGACATGAAAAGGCATTGCATATCATTTCTGTTCCTGGCATTTGTCGGGATATTGGCAACCAGCAGTACGCTGATGGCCCAGAGTGACCTGCCCCTGTGGGACAATGCCGTTAACCGGTTACTGGCGGCAGGCCTGTATGGTGTCGACCTGAAGAGTTCGCCGGGTATGGCCATACACCTTGAACGAACGCAGGATTTGTACAAGGGGGTGGCTGCAGACAAGACTCGCCTGAACGGACAGTCCATTACCTTCTCTTATGAAGGTTCTTCCGGCCTTCTCGGTTTTTCGGCCGGTTATATATATACCTCCGGTACTGAAAAAGGGAACCTGGGTTCGGTGTATCTCGGGCTTGACGACCCCATGGGCTTCAATACCTACGATCCAACCAAGGCTTGGTACATTGCCCTTGATCTTTCTACCTCCTATCAGCCCTATGATAATATCTCTCTGGGACTGGTTGGAAAAACCATGCTGATGAAAAATCCCTACGGACTGCACGAGGGACAGTTGTTTTCTTTTCTATTGAACATGCCGGTTTCCTACAAAAAATACATCACCATTACTCCAGAGCTGCAGTGGTCCCGACCTCTTTCGGGACAAAAGAGCTTCCTCTCCGACGGTATCGATAGTCAAGAGAAGGGGGCAACCTCAAAGGGTATCTTTTACGGCGGTGTGTCTATCAGCTTTTCCTACTGATTTTTTCTATTCTTGTAAAAAAGATCATCTCTCTGCTTTTTTTTCGAGCTCAATCCCTGTATAGTCTATTCCCTAAGCGTAGTTTGAACCACTGGTTCCCGCACTCTGCGTGGGAGCCATTTTTCTATTTGTGTGGATTGTAGGTAGGAGCCCGGCCCTCCGGGCGATATAATGTCGGCATGTGAAAAGTCGCCGCTTACAATCGCCCGGAGGGCCGGGCTCCTACCGGCTCGTTGTTCATGTTTCTGCTAGAGAGGATCAAGTGAATATAAGAGATTGTTCAGGACAAAGGCATATGCAGCGTCTTCCCGCTTTTTTGACGGCTGCCTTCAGCCTCTTTTTAGTCTCCATGCTGTTGATAGCCCAAGCTTATGCACAAGATGCCAACAAAAGTGAAAGTGCAATTTTTCTTCCCTTTAATATTGAGCTTTCCGGTGATCATCAGTATCTGCGTGATGGGCTGACCAGTGTCCTGGCCAGTCGGATAGCAACCCGTACCGGTGTCCGGGCGGTGTATGGAACACCCGCTGCCCGTAAGATCACCGCCTACCTTGAGGCCGGTCAACAGCAAAAAGCCTTTAAAGCGCTCCGCAACAGTGCAGTGGATTATCTTATCATGGGATCAATGGCTGATGAGAACGGCAAATATCTTCTGACGGTCGAAGTTGTTAGCCGTAAAGGGGAAGGCAGGTTGAGACAGTTTTCCAGACAGGTGGATACAATTGAAGGAGCGCTGCCGGCCATGGATGAGTTGGCCTGGGATGTGTCGGCGGATATTTTCGGTGTTGCCCGGCCGAAAAAAGCTGCGGCTTTCCAAAAAAAGGGCGACGGAATGAGTGGCTTTCAGACCGAGCATCCGGACCGCGCCTATAAAGAGGGCTTGTATGCAGGCATCCTGGCCGGTTTTGACTCCGGAGATTTGCGTCTGCTTGACACCCGGCGAAGCCCGAAAATCCCATTTGGGGTCAATGACATGGATGCCGGGGATCTTGATGGGGACGGCACTGTTGAAATCGTCATGGCGGCTGTCGATCAGTTGTATATCTATCGTTTCACCGACGGGCATTTTAAGAAAATTGAGACTATTGACCTTGACGGGTATCTGCGTGTTCATGCCGTCAGTCTGGCTGATTTGAACGGGAATGGAATCCAGGAAATATACGTCAGTGCCAACAATGAGCGCAAGCCCGAGTCAACAGTTATTGAGTGGGATGGTCAAAAAACTCGTTTTCTTTACAAGCATGTCCCCTATTATCTGCATATAGCGGCACCAGATGGAAAGCCGGTTCTCTTTGGACAGGCTGCCGGCACCCAGGGTATCCGTGCAGTCATCGGTAACGGGGTCTATGTGCTGGAGCCGGGGCCGAAAGGCAACTATATACGAGGCAAAAAAATTGCTCTACCCAAAGGGCTGACCATCTTTGACATTGCCTACGCCGATCTTGACGGCAGCGGCAGTCGGAAAATGATTGCCATCAATCGGGCCAACAATCTGCAAGTCTACGATGATTCCGGTACGCTGTTGTGGACCGACCCCGGCCAGTATGGTGGATCGTCCAATTATCTCGGCACAATGGCTACTGCCGCCAATTCAAATACCAGAGTATATGTGCCGCCCAAAATCGTTGTTCATGATGTTACCGGTGATGGAATTGCGGATATTGTCGTCGGTAAAAACCGAATGAAGGTGGTCAAGTATTTTAAACGCTACCGCTATTTCGAAGGAAGTTCCATCGCCGCCCTCAGCTGGCAGCAGGGCAAGTTGATTCCCCTGTGGGAGACCAAGAAGCTGCCCGATTATACCGTTGCCTGTCAGGTGGTTACGCCCAAGACCGATGCAACGGCAGAAAAAGTTGGAACTTTTCAACTGTTTTTTGCCCAGGGTCAGAATAACTATTCCTTTGGTTTCTGGAAGACGCGAACATCTTCTCTGCTTATGTATGAGATCGGCCCGAAAAAACAGGGGGATGAATGAATTAGCTCAGGATCAGCCATTGCTTTAGTAAAAAAAATTAAACTTTAGTAAAAAAAACTTGACGTCCCTTCTTCGGGAGACTATTCTCCACCTATACATTATTGGTTGTCGGGTGTACTGCTTTTTTTGCAGTTCATACACAAACAGAAGAAGAACAG
>CAZPXI010000202.1:0-5042 GCA_964590715.1 uncultured Desulfobulbus sp. | reverse complement strand
CATGCCATGGAAGAGCAGGGCGGGGGAGACATTTATCTGAGTACGACCTTTGATCGTGAAAAACAGCATGTTGTGGCCCTGGTTCGCGATACCGGTCACGGTATACCGGAAGATGTTAAAGATAAAATTTTTGATCCGTTTTTCACCACCAAGCCTGTTGGCAAGGGCACGGGACTCGGGCTCTCCGTTTCCTACGGTATTATCAAAGATCACAGCGGCATCATAGAAGTTGAAAGTCCGGTTGGAAGTGGCTCTCCGGCCTGGAAATCCCTCCCGGGAACAGTCTTTCGCATCGTCATGCCGATTGCTGCTGAAACAGCGGCTGTCCAGCAGTCGGCATCGGACCCGGATAACCAGAAATTCTTACGGAACGAAAAAGGAGGAAATTAATGGCTGAAATACTGGCGCTTGATGATGTGCAGGATGCCACTGTTCTCATAGGTAAGATACTCGCCAAAAAAGGGCATAATGTACACACCTTCACCGAGGAAGATGACGCAATACTTTTTGTAAAAGAACATAACGTTGATCTGGCCATTCTTGACATAAAACTCAAGAAAATGAGTGGAGTTGAGGTTCTGGCTCTAATGAAAGAAGCAAACCCCGATATGCATGCCATCATGCTCACCGGGTATCCGACGGTCGAGACGGCACGAGAGGCCATTAGTCTTGGCGCTGACGAATACTGTGTCAAACCCATTGATCGAGACGAACTCGAAGAAAAAGTGGAAAAGGTTTTACAAAAGTAGCTGTACGTTGATTTGAGGGCTGTAATTTTACAAGGTAATAATCCTGTGTAACACAGGATAACCAATAGATACGGAGGATTGGCTATGAAAAAATCAGTCTATTCTATCTGCGGGATGTGTACGGTACGCTGTCCCATCAGGGTAGAAACTGAAGACAACAAGGTGACATGGATTGAGGGCAACCAGCATTTGCTCGGTGGTGCTCTCTGTGCCAAGGGATCCGCAGGGACGGCTTTGGTCGCCGATACCGAGCGTCCCCAGCAGCCCTTGATTCGTGAGGGAGGTCGGGGCGCCGGGCGCTGGCAGAAGGTCAGCTGGCCGACGGCCTATGATTACATTGCCGAAAAGATGAAGAAAATTAAGAAGGAATACGGCCCCGAGTCCGTGGTTCTTTCCTCCCGCGGCGGCCCTTGGCAGACAATGTACAAGACCTTTATCCATGCCTATGGTTCTCCCAATTATACCAATCATGATAATACCTGCGGTCGAAATACCCATCATGCAAGTCTTTCCATCAATGGAGTCGGACGCAAAGGGTTTAGTTACGACATAAAAAATGCCAAGCACATGGTTCTGTTCGGCCGCAACATGTTTGCCTCTTTGCTGATCGCAGAGAACCTGCAGCTCATGGATATGTTGGAAAATGGTGGTCGCCTGACCTATGTTGATGTCAGACAGTCCATGACCGGCCTGAAAGCCACCCGTTTTTTTCAGGTTCGTCCCGGAACAGATTATGCTTTGGCCCTCGGCATGATCCATGAGATTATCAGAAAAGAGGCCTTCGACGGTGAGTTTATCGATAAGTACGTCACCGGTTTTGACGAACTCTGTTATTTTATTGAGCAATACACCCCGGCCTGGGCTGCTAAGGAATGCGGGATCAAGGAGAAGGCGATCAAGGCTTTTGTTGAAGAGGTGATTGAGGACCGGCCCAAAGTTATTTTTCATCCCGGCTGGAACCTGTCTCGCTATAAGGACTCTTTTTACGCCAGCCGTGCGTTGCATATCCTGAATGTCCTGATGGGCAATATTGAACAGGAGGGCGGCCTGCTCATTCCCAAGGGACCCGGCGATTGCGGGGTCAAGGGGATCCGCAACCTGGATTGTCCCAAGCCTGATATCAAGCGTGCAGACGGCGTGGGCTGGAAATATAAACATTTTGACAAGGGACCCGGACTGGCCCATCTCTTTTTTGATGCCATGCGTACGGAAGATCCGTATCCGGTCAAAGCCTGGATCGCCATGCGCCATGACCCCTTTTGTGCCATGCCCGACCCTCAGCGGCAGAAACTCCTGTTTGATCAATGCGAACTGTTGGTCTCCATAGACACTCATTACAGTGAGTTCGGCTGGTATTGTGATGTGATCCTGCCCGAATCGACCTATCTTGAGCGTGATAACCCCATCTGCGTCCAAAAAGGGTTGAAACCACGGCTTGCTGTTCGCCGTAAGGCGGTTGATCCTGAGTTTGATACTAAACCCGCCTGGGAAATTTTTAAACAGCTCGCAACCCGGCTTGACCTTGACGAGTATTTTCCCTACAACACCATTGAGGATCTCTGGAAATGGCAGCTTGAACCGACCGGTTATACCATTGAGGATTTTGAGGAAAAAGGGTTTGTGTCGCTCACCGACGAGCCGATCATGTATGATCCCGCCAACCTCGAAAACCAGTTCGGCACCCCATCGGGCAAGATTGAAATACTCAGTAAAAAACTCGATGATGCCGGTCTGCCATCACTCAAAGAGTATGTTTCACCCATCAAACCCGCCAAAGGCATGTTTCGTCTGGTGTTCGGACGATCCGCAGTTCACACCCATGGTCACACTATCAATAATCCGCTGCTCAGTGAGTTGATGCCGGAGAATTCACTGTGGATCAATACCCGGGCGGCGAGCAAGCTCGGTATTAATGAAGGTGATCTGGTTGACGTGACGGCAGAAGACGGCAGTTACGGTGGTACCGTCCATGCCAACGTGACGGATTTCATTCATCCTGAAGCGGTGTTCACCGTCCATGGCTTCGGCAGGCAGATTCCGCTTCAGAGCAGGGCGTATCATGCTGGTCTCAGTGACCAGAAGCTGATGTCCGGCAAGCTTGACGACTGGGATCAGGCCGGTGGGGCGATCAATCTCTGTGAATCTTTTGTTGTTGTTCGTCGCAGTGTGCGTAATCCCAAGAGGAGGGTCGAGTTATGAACAAATATATGATCTATCTGAACAAGAAGAGGTGCATCGGCTGTCATGGCTGTGAAGTGCACTGCAAAACCAATAAACAGCTGCCGGTCGGCCCGTATCTTTGCGAGATCAGCCATGATCCGCTTGTATCGGTTAAGGGTGTGCCCAAAACGGAATTTGCCTTCCGTTCCTGTTATCACTGTGATGATCCCTTCTGTGTGCCGATCTGTCCGACTTCGGCCATGATCAAACGGCCCGACGGGATTGTCTATATCGATCAGGATAAATGCGTGGGCTGCATGGCCTGTGCCGGTGCCTGTCCGTGGACTATTCCCCAGCTCAATCCGGAAACACGAAAAGCGGTCAAGTGTGATTATTGCATGGATCGGGTTGATGCAGGCATGAAGCCGGCCTGTGTGACCAAATGTACGACCCATGCCTTGAAGTTCGTTACATTGGTTGAGGTGTAGGTGACAGGCGAGACCGGCTCGGTAAACAAAATACAGTTGAGAGTAGAGGATGAGCATGCTGAATATATGTGCAGATAATGCACGGGTTGCAGTGGAGAACTTGAAGCAGTCCTTTGCATCCCCGTTGGGGATTTTTATCTATGCGTCCCTGTCTGGAATAGTTGGTGTTGTTATTGTACTGGTCTTCCTTTCCATGGTTTTTGCTGAATCATACCTGCCTTTACTCCTGCCGGTCATCATTTCTTTTAATGCTGCCACCAGTGGTTTTCACCTTGTTGACAAAGGGGGGCGGTCTTTTCCCCATCTCAGAATCAGCCTGATTGTCATCAGTGGTCTGCTGGTTGCGGCAGGTTGTTCTTTCCTGACGGTTCTGTTGCCGTGGGAATCGATGGCGGATGGTCTCCGTTATCTCATTTCAGGTTTGTCGGCTCTGATTTTTTCATTTTTTGGTGCCTGGATTGGATCAAAAAAATACGAATATGGATCGTACGTCGATATATAAATAACTTAACGAGGAGGTGTTACTTAAGAAAAGTTCGAGGACCTAACATGTGTGTAGTCTGAACCCATTCTATTTTAAAGGAGGAATCAGCATGCGAAAAGTGCGCATTCCATTAGTAACAGTCATAAGCCTTGCTTTTTTTATGATAATGAGCCAGGGGCTCTGTTTTGGTCAGGCCAGTATTTCGGCCTCAAAATTGAAGGCAGGGGACGTTGTAACATTTGAAGGCACTATTGCACCGGGCCAGGATCTCTACATCGCCGTGGCTCAGAAGAAAATGTTTAAATCAACGGATACGGACGGTAAATTTGAGAAAAAGAAACTGCCCAAAAAGGGGAAAAAGGCAGGTTTTAGTCCTGATACTGCGATCCCACCCCTTTATTATTTGCTGACCACCAACAGGAAAGCCTTTGGTAAAGATGTGGATAAAAAGTTTGGCGGCCCTTCCTTTATATTCAAGAAGGGAGGCGGACTCTATAACACCACCATGTTCAAGCTCAAGAAAAATTATGATGACGTGGGCGTTAAGAATATGCTTGGCCCCATCAAAACTGCTGAACAGTGGAATATGTTCAAGTGGGCCCACGAGAACAAGTACGGCATTAACACCATTGTCAAAGAAGGCAACAAGAAGGGTAAAGTCGTTATCTTTTCAAGAAGTGTTCTTGGTGATGCCTCAAGCGGTAATTACTGGGATAAGGGCACCTCTATAAACCTTGACAAGAAAACTGGTAAATTTACCGCTTCTTTTACCACTTATCGTCATACCGCACCGAATACGGATTTTGACGTTTATGTGAATGGTGAAAAAATCGGTTCGTATCTGGTTGAGAAAAATGGCTTCTGGCTGGCGAAGGGATATCGGTACATGAATCCTCTCTGGATTATCCTCGGCGCCATTGCCGTAGGAACCTATTTTTCTATGATCGGTGCTGCCGGTGGTATGCTGATGGGTGCCTTTCAGGCCCTGGTTGTCCAGACGGCAGGCCCGGTTGGTATCAATGCTGCCAACGTTTTGCGTCCGTCAAATATCGCCTTGACACTCTTTTCCCCGCTTGGCTCTTTTTACCGTTTTGCAGTAGTTGAACGACGGGTTGCCTGGCCGGTTGGACTTTCTTTTGGTGCCGGTATTTTCATCGGTTC
>CAZPXI010000201.1:0-5072 GCA_964590715.1 uncultured Desulfobulbus sp. | reverse complement strand
TGGTCCAGCCATGCTGGTTTATCCATATCCCCGGCCGTTTTTTTTGATCTGACGGCTGGGGATGTTTTTATGAGATCTAGGGCACCTGTACCAACTTACGGCTTTGAGATATGTGAAACCGCCGGGTTATACGCCCTGTGCTTGATTACGACGCGAGGTTCAATGAAAAAAAGTTCGAAAAAAACCGTTCTGGCCCTTGTACTTATCCTGGCCGGAGTCGGGTTCCTGATCATGAAGGGTATTTCAGATACCGGGGTCTACTATCGGACGGTTGCTGAAATTCTGACTGACGGTGGGCTGGCGGAAGAGCGTGGTGTCCGGATCAGTGGCGAGGTTGAGGATGGAACTATTTTTTATGATCAGAAGGAGCTGAAATTGACCTTTGAAGTGCGCGATATGGAAGATGCCGGCAAGACCATGAAGGTGGTCTACAACGGTGTGAAGCCGGATGCCTTCAAGGAGGATGTCGAGGTGATTCTGGAGGGACGGTATGACGAGCCCGAAAACACATTTTATGCCCAGACCCTTCTAGCCAAATGTCCCTCAAAATATGAAGGCGAAACCGAACAGGAAAAGGAGTAATTATGGTAACATTCGGCGACCTGTCGCAGTCGGCGGCGTTTATCACCGGGCTGTCGGCTATGGTCCTGTTGCTGACCGGGCTGATGCGCAACGATCTGCGTTTCATCGAGGCCGGACGGCGCGCTCTTGCCGGAGTCGCGGTGTTTGCGACCATGGCGGCATTTGCCCTGTCCAGGCTGTTTATGACCGACAACTTCCAGGTGGAGTATGTGGCCTCCTACTCGGATCGGGCCCTGCCGCTGTTCTATAAGGCGACCTCGTTCTGGGCCGGGCAGAAAGGGTCTCTTTTATTCTGGGCCTGGGTTCTGAGCCTTTATATTGCCCTGGTTACATGGAATACCCGCAAAGAAACCACCCGAAAAAACACCCCGTACATCTATCTTATCCTGGCCGGGATCGTCAGCTTTTTCTTTCTCCTGCTCATAACCGTTTCCTCACCCTTTGAACTGCTCCAGTTTATGCCCAAAGACGGCAAGGGACTTAATCCCATGCTCCAGAATCCGGGCATGATCTTCCATCCACCGACTCTGTTTCTGGGCTATATCGGCTTTACCATCCCCTTTGCCTACGCCCTGGCGGCCCTGATCTCAGGTCGGCTTGATCCCGACTGGCTGAAAAAAACCAGGCGCTGGAATATCCTGTCCTGGATTTTTCTGACCATCGGCATCATTCTCGGCGGGCAATGGGCCTATGTGGAACTGGGCTGGGGTGGGTTCTGGGCCTGGGATCCGGTTGAGAACGCCTCTTTTATTCCCTGGCTGGTTTCAACGGCGTTTATCCATACCTCGATCATTCAGGAACGAAGAAACATCATGAAGGTCTGGAATATGTCACTCATCGTGCTGACCTTTTTGAGCTGTATTTTCGGCACCTATCTGGTTCGAAGCGGTATCCTGCAGTCGGTCCATGATTTTGGTGCCACCGGCCTGGGCGGATATTTCCTGGTGTTCATGATTGTTGCGGCACTGGGCAGTATTATTCTGATTGCGGAGAGTTACAGCGAGTTAAAAACCAATCACTCCCTGGAGTCGCTGCTCTCAAGAGAGTCCACCTTTCTCTTTAATAACGTTATCCTGCTGGCTATCGCCTTTTCCACCCTGTTCGGCACCATGTTCCCCCTGATCTCGGAGATGGTGACCGGCAAAAAGCTGACCGTGGGAGAACCATTTTTCAACATGGTCAACACCCCGCTCTTTTTACTCTTACTGGCAATCACCGGGCTCTGTCCGTTGATCAGCTGGCGCAAGGCATCAGTGGATAACCTCAAACAGAACTTCCTGCTTCCCTTTGGTCTGGCATTGAGCGGTGGTGCTGTGTTGTTTACCTTTGGGATTCGTGAACTCTATCCTCTGCTTGCCTTTACCCTGTCTTTGTTTGTCTCTGCCACTATCCTGCTGGAGTTTATCGGCGGAGCCAGAGCCAGGAAGAAGCTGACCGGTGAGGGCTTGCTGCTCGCCTTTCCCAAGGTGATCTGGAAGATGCGGCGACGCTACGGCGGGTACATCGTTCATTTCGGCATTGTTTTGATGGTTGTCGGTATTACCGGGTCGACCGCCTTTAAACTGGAAAAAGAGGTGACCCTGCAGCGGGGCCAGACCATGACAATCGGCGATTACACGCTGCAGTACAATGATTTTAAGAGTTTTCAGGACCGGAATCGAACCGTATATGCAGCTACTCTGGGGGTGACGAAAAACGGGAAACCGGCTGGTGATATCACCACCGAGCGCCGCTATTATATCAATGCCAAGCAGCCGACCACCGAGGTGAGTCTGCGAATATCGCCCAAAGAAGATCTGTACCTGACCATGCCGATGATCGGTGAGCAAAATGAGATTACCATTAAAGCGGCGGTTAACCCCCTGCTGGTCTGGGGCTGGGTCGGTGGCGTATTTATGGTTCTGGGCGGGATCATGGCCATTATTCCGGCAGGAAGCAGGAGGCAGACGGCATGAAAATATTTCGGATTTTGATATTTTTTCTCCTTTTGTCCGGGGTAGCCATTACGGCCTATGCATTGAATCGAAGTGAAGTTGAAAAAAATTTGATCTGCTACGCCTGTCCGGGTGAAGCGCTCAATATCGATCGGTGCAGCGGCGGCAACCAGATGCGGGCGGAGATCGACCGCAGGTTGGCCCTGGGCGAAGACAAACAGACAATACTCAATTTTTTTGTCCAGCAGTTTGGAGAAGATATCCTCACTGTTCCGCCTCAGAAGGGATTTAACCTGGTGGCCTATGCCGCCCCCTTTGTTGCCCTGCTTATCGGCCTTGTGATTGCAGGAATGCTTATCTGGAAATGGGGCGCAGCCGGGCGATCCGATACCGGAACCGGAGAGCATGATGCCGAATCCGAGGCGTTGTATCGCAACATGGAAGATCAGGTGGAAGATGAGTTGAAAAAACTGGAGGACGACTGATGACCATAGCCTTTTTTATTCTTATCACCGCATCCATTGTTGCCTACAGCCTGGCACCTTTGCTGCGCCGTGAAGAGCGGTGGCTGGCGGCCGTTGAACCAGGGACAACCAGAAAAGCCCTGGAAGCGGAAAAGACGTCCTATCTTCGGGCCATGAAGGACATTGAATTTGAACATGCCTCCAATAAAATAAATGATCAGGACTATGCTGATCTGCGCAAGCATTATGGCACCAAAGCAGCAAAGATTATTCGTGATCTTGAACAACTGGGAGATACCGAGCCGGTACCGTCTCCGGTGAAGGTTGAGAAATCATTGCCGGCTGAAGAAGGGCAGAGACGATCGGTTGAATTGAGCATTACTGAAGTCAGGGAGAAGATGGACCGGCTGGAGCAAGACTGGGATACCTGTACAATCGATGACGATGAATATATTCGCTTGCACGATGAATATACGCTTGAGCTGGAAAGCATCTTGAAAAAACTTGATAAAGAAAAAGTTCAAGGGTGAGCCGGCAAGATCATGTACTTGACTGGAAGAACAGTAAGTGTAGGTCGGGTTGAGGAACCGATAAGCGAGTTTACAAGACATCGAGACCCGACAACAATGCTGCATAATCTGTTGGGCGTTGTCCCTGAAGTTAATAACAATAAATAAGATGAGTCAATTTTTAGCAGTCAACAACCTGGGCAAGGAGTATGAGGGCCGCCGTGCCCTGCACAGGGTATCCTTTGGCCTGCAAAAAGGTGATTTTTTGAGTCTGTTTGGCCCCAATGGCGCCGGCAAGAGTACCCTGTTACGAATTATAGCAACCTTGATCTCGGCCGGCAGCGGCAGGGTGGAAATCCGTGGGTATGATCTGGAGGAAGAGCCGGAACGCTTTAAGCAGCAGCTGGGAGTTATCTCCCACCAGTCGCTGTTATACGGACACATGACCGCCCGGGAAAATCTTATTTTTTACGGCTCACTGTACAAGGTGGAAGATCCTGAACAGAGAGCCGATGAACTGTTGCGGATCGTGGAACTCTACCCAAGGCGTCATTCCCGGGTCAGCCGGTTCTCCCGGGGGATGTGCCAGCGCCTTTCCATTGCCCGGGCCCTGGTCAATGACCCCTCTCTGTTGCTTCTTGATGAACCGTTCAGCGGTCTTGACCAGTACGCCGCAGCGATCTTGACCGAGCAGTTAGGCGAGCTCAGGAGCAGAGAGCGAACGGTGATTATGGTGACCCACAGCCTCGATCGTGGTCTTGCCGCGGCAACCAAAGTCGGGATCCTGGCAGGCGGACGTCTGGTCTACCTGGAGGAGCGGGACACGATCGATCCGGCGGCCTTTGAAGGGCTGTATATGGAGCATGTCCATGGGGCGCGTGCGGCATGAGCGGGTTTTGGATTCTTGTCCGCAAAGATCTCCATGCCGAGTTCAGAAAACCTGAAGCCGTTATCTCTATGGCCTTTTTTGGGTTCCTGCTTCTGGTGATCCTGAATCTGGCTATACCCATGGGGGCGGAGATTTCTCCTGAAACCGGGGCCGGGATACTCTGGGTGGCGATCACCTTTTCTTCCGTTCTTGGACTGGCCAGGACCATGAGCAGGGAAAAGGAAAATCGCTGCATGGATGGTCTGCTCTTAAGCCCAATGAGTGCGGAATCCCTGTTCGGAGCCAAAATGGCGGTGAATTTTATTTTGATGCTGGTGGCCGAGCTTTCAATAATTCCTCTGTTTTTTATTCTGTACGGGGACAGCTTTTTCCACTCGCTGCCCATGCTGGTGCTGGTGGTTTTTCTGGCTAATACAGGATTTGCGGCCACCGGTACGCTGTTTTCCGCCATTACCGCATCCACAAACAGGAATGAGGCCTTGCTGCCGCTGTTGTTTTATCCGGTGGTTATACCGCTTATCAGCATCACCGTTAAGGTAACCGCCATGATATTTCAAGGAGCGGGCCCGGCGGAATATTCGTCCTGGCTCTATGTCATGATTGCCTATGGATTTATTTTTTCCGGTCTTGGTTTTTTGCTGCTTGATCAGGTTATTCGAGAGTAGTTCATTCCCGTTCCACCGCAGGAGCGGTG
>CAZPXI010000200.1:0-5087 GCA_964590715.1 uncultured Desulfobulbus sp. | reverse complement strand
AGGCGCTCTGCGCCATTTTCGGGTAAACCAGCACAGCTGGACCAGAATTTTCAGGCCACAGCCACAACCAGATAAGCGTAGACTTCGACCATTAAAATAGTCTGAGAGAACAAAATGTTATGAGCTCTTTTCAGATAAACGATTGCTCCCTTCTGGTCGGCACCAGCGGCTACTCTTACCAGGAATGGATCGACAGCGGCTTTTATCCCCAAAAAACAAAATCCGCCCACATGCTTGAACTGTACAGCCGCTCTTTCTCCGTGGTTGAGCTCAACTATACCTGGTATCAGATGGTGCGGGCCGAGGCCATGGAGCGGATGCTGACCCGGGTTCCCGAGGGTTTTTATTTCTGCGCCAAGCTGACCAGAACCATGACCCATGATATTGGTGACAACTGGCGCGGCCAGGCGGAACTGTACAAACAGGGTATCAAACCCCTGTTGTCAACCGGCCGCCTGCTGGCCGTACTGGTGCAACTCCCGCCCTCTTTCCGCCGCACCACCGAAAACAGGCAGTATCTTGCCCGCCTTTTTGACCAGCTGCAGGGACTCCCGCTGGCCGTGGAATTCCGGCACCGTTCCTGGGCGCATGAGCGGGTCTATTCCGGTCTGCGGGACCGGGGCGTGACAATGGTGACCGTTGACGCCCCTGCCCTGCCGGATCTCTTTCCGCCCCTGGACGTTGTCACCAATCCGGCCCTGTTCTACCTTCGTCTGCACGGACGCAATGGGCGGGACTGGTATTCCGGCACCATGCAGAAACAGTTTGACTACAGTTATCCGGAGCTGGAATTGCTTGAATGGACGGAGAAAATAAAAAATAATCCGGCCTTGGGCAGCAGATGCCGCCGGGGAATTATTGTGTTCAACAACCATGTGGCAGGTCAGGCAGTGGACAACGGCCACACCATGATTCGTCTCCTGGAGCAGCAGGCCGGCTGATCAGCAGAAATCCTTTTCTTTACTTTTTTTTACCCTTAAACTTTACATTACTTATACATTCATCCGTAAAACACAAAAAAATACAAAATCTGTGGAACGTAAAATTATTCATCTCAACATAGCAGACTTCAGCGTTGCGGTTGAACGACTGGTGGATCGCAGCCTGCAGGCCAGACCGTTGATTATTGCGCCGCAGGTTACCCGGGCCAGGGTTTACGACATGAGTGAAGAGGCCTACCAAGACGGGGTCCGCAAGGGCATGTCACTTGCGCGGGCCCGCAACCGATGCCGTCGCGCCGTTATCCTGCCGCCGACCCTCGATCGTTATGAAAAGGCCATCAGCTGCTGTTTCCGCCACGCCCTGCCCTTTACCCCGCAGGTGGAGCGGGCGCCGGGTTCGGGCCATCTCTATCTCGACGTGACCGGAACCCATCGGCTTTTTGGTCCGGCCCCGGATATAGGCTGGCGTATCCGCAAAACCATACGCCGCGACCTGGGCCTTGATCCCATCTGGTCGGTTGGCCCCAACAAGCTGGTAGCCAAAGTGGCCAGCCGGGTGGTCAAGCCCGCAGGCGAATATATAGTGGCCGAGGGCGAGGAACAGAGCTTTCTTGCCCCTCTGTCACTTTCCCTGCTGCCGACGGTTGACCGCTCCACAAAAAACCGCCTGCACGAAGTCGGCATCCGCCGCATTGCCCAGGCCGCAGCCCTGTCCAGGCAGGATCTGTACCTGTTGTGTGGCCGCCGGGTGGAGATGCTCTATCAGGCCCTGCGGGGTATTGACCGGGTACCGGTCGGTTTGCCGGCCCATACGGAAAAACGTTTTTCTTTTCACCATCACTTTTCCCCGGACAGCAACCGGGAGGAGATCATTCAAACCGCAGTGCTTGACCTGGCCCGGCAGGCCGCCAGTAGCCTGCGCTGTCACAGGAAATGCTGTTGTCGCGTCGAAATCACTCTGATCTACAGCGACACGGTCAAAGTCACGCATCAGGCCATGTGCAAACATCCCGCCACCGGTGACCGTGAACTGGAACAGCTGGCCGTGACCGGGCTCTTTCGCTGCTGGCGCCGCCGGGTCCGGATACGGACGGTCGAGCTTTCATGTACCCGTGTCAGCCCTTACGTGCAACAGCTTTCTCTGTTTAATTACATAAACAAAAAACAACAGAAACAAAAAGAGTTAGAGAACGCTATTGATGTTCTTCATCAACGATTCGGCACCTCTGCCCTGACCAGGGGAATGACGAAATAATGATCCCCCTGACCGTCCATACCCACTTCTCCCTTATGCACTCAACCATTGCCTGTTCGGAGCTGTGTGAACAGGCAATGAAGATGGGCTACAACACTATCGGCCTGACCGACATCAACAACCTGTACGGCTTGTGGGCATTTCTCAATGCATGTCGGGAACATGCAATTCGGCCGATAATCGGGGCTGAACTGCGCACAGCAGGACAGCGGGTTTTCTGTCTGGTCAAAAATAAAGACGGCTATCAAAACCTGTGCCGCCTGCTCACGGACCGGCACTGTCTGCCTGATTTTTCCCTGGCCGCGGTTTCAGCAGACCGGCTGCAGGGGCTGATCCTGATCACAGCCGATATCGCCCTGCTGACCACATGGCGGGAACAGGAGCTGGATATAGCGGCCGCCATCGTGGACCGGCCCACCCAGGGCAACAGCTCCCTGCGCAAGATTTCCTGCCGACTGGGTATTCCCGCCACAGCCGTTGCTGATATTTTTTTTCTACACAAACAAGAGTATCAGGCCCATAAACTGCTGCGGGCCATAGACCTCAACACCTCTCTTTCCCGATTGCCTGCAGCAGAAATCGCTTCCCCACAGAGCTACCTGGTGACTGCCGGGGAATACAAACGTCGTTTCCAGGTCTGGCCCGAGGTCATCGGCAACAGTCATGCCATTGCCGAACGATGCTCTTTCCAGGGGCCGCAATTCGGCCTTGTCCTGCCGCCGTTGAACAATAAAACTCCGGCAGAGGCCGATGCCCTGCTGCGGCGGGCCGCCTTTGCCGGGGCCGAAAAACGATACGGCAATACCCTGCCGCCGGCGGTGATCAACCGGCTGGAACACGAACTGCAGATCATTGCGACCATGGGTTTTTCCAGTTATTTTTTAGTTGTGCGCGACATTGTCCGGCCGGTGGCCCGTACCTGCGGCCGCGGCTCAGGCGCAGCCTCGCTGGTCGCCTACTGTCTGCAAATCACCAATGTCTGCCCGATTAAATATAATCTCTACTTTGAACGATTTCTCAATCCGGGCCGCAGGGATGCGCCGGATATCGACATTGATTTTGCCTGGGACGAACGGGACCGGATACTCCAATCCGTGTTTGAAAAGTACGGGTGCCGGGCAGCTATGGTCTGTAATCATGTCACTCTGCAGCCACGGATGGCGATCCGGGAAACCGCCAAGGTCTTCGGCCTGCCCGCCTATGAGATAAACCGGGTCACAAAACAGTTG
This sequence comes from uncultured Desulfobulbus sp., assembly GCA_964590715.1. GTDB lineage: Bacteria > Desulfobacterota > Desulfobulbia > Desulfobulbales > Desulfobulbaceae > DRLX01. Next base: position 1,662 of record CAZPXI010000200.1, on the reverse strand, counting down.
TCCGGTCTACGCCAAGGCCGGGAGGATGGAAATTTGTTGTCGCAATTAAAAAAAATGCCACGCCTGCGTGGACATTCTTTTGAAAAACCCTGGCCGGAAATTCTCCACCAGGCCGAACGGATTATCGGTGTGCCCAGGAATCTGTCCGTTCATCCAGGCGGAGTCGTCATTACCCCGGATCCGGTGACCGATTACGTGCCGGTGGAATATGCGACCAAGGGGGTCCCGGTTATCCAGTGGGAAAAGGATGGCGCCGAGGAAGCGGGACTTGTCAAGATCGACCTGCTCGGCAACCGCAGCCTGGGGGTTATCCGGGACGCGGTTGCCGGGGTCCGGAACAATCAAATACCGTTTAACGAAGACCGGTGGCAGCCGGAAGACGATCCAAAAACACAACAGATGGTGCGGACGGGCCGGACCATGGGCTGCTTTTACATCGAGAGTCCGGCCATGCGATTACTGCAGAAAAAGGCGGATCGCGGCGATTTTGAACATCTGGTTATACACTCTTCCATTATCCGACCGGCGGCCAATGAGTTTATCCGGGAATACCTGCGCCGGTTGCACGGCGGCAGCTGGCAGCCCCTGCACCCGCTGATCGCAGAGACCTTGAACGAGACTTTTGGTATTATGGTCTACCAGGAAGATGTCTCCCGGGTTGCGGTTCAGCTGGGTTTTTCCCCGGCGGAAGCCGACCGATTACGCAAGATCATGTCCAAAAAGGATAAAGAAAAGCAGCTGATCGACTTCCGGGATCGTTTTTTTGCCGCAGCCGCAGACAAAGGGATGGAGCGGCAGATTATTAAAGAGATCTGGGAGATGATGATGAGTTTCAGCGGCTATTCCTTCTGCAAGCCGCATTCGGCAAGCTATGCCCGGGTTTCCTTTCAGGCCGCCTATTTAAAGGCCCACTTTCCGGCCGAGTTCATGGCCGCCGTCATCTCAAACCAGGGCGGCTACTACTCCACCTTTGCCTATCTTTCCGAAGCCAGGAGGCTGGGACTGCAGATTCAGCCGCCTGACATCAACTGCAGCCGTATCTCCTGGAGCGGCAGCGGGCAGCAGCTCCGGGTCGGGCTGATGGCGGTTCGGAACCTCTCTGCCCATACCTGCAGGCGGATTATTCGAGAACGGGACAAAGAGAAATATTCAGCCATGCTTGAATTTCTGCAAAGGGTTTGCCCGGCAGATGATGAGGCCAGGGCGCTTATTCATGCCGGCGCGCTGGACAGTCTTGTGCAGGACACAAACACAAAGACAAAAAATTTAAGATCCGGCCTGCTGTATCAACTGGCCCACTGGCGGCAGACCCGCTCCCCGGCCGTGGGAAGGTTGTTTCCACCCCGCCTGCAGATGCCGGTCTTTCCTCCGGAAGACCCACAGGAACGGTTGCGTAACGAGTTTCGCACCCTGGGTTTTCTCTGCCGCATGCACCCAATTCTTCTCTTTGAAAACCACAGAAAACAACAGCACACCACTTATGCCCGGGACCTTCCAAGATTTGCCGGAAAACGAAAAAGGATCCGGTTCCTGGGCTGGCCCATTGCCGGTAAAGTTGTGGGCACCAAGAGCGGCCGGCCCATGGAATTTTTGACCTTTGAGGATGAAACGGATCAGGTGGAGTGTACGTTTTTTCCCGAGACATACCACCGGTTCTGCCGG
>CAZPXI010000199.1:3498-5109 GCA_964590715.1 uncultured Desulfobulbus sp. | reverse complement strand
GTCGGCCCCTCAGCATGACTTGAGTTCCCCGAGGTGTCTGACTGCAGGGGATTTTTTGTGACTGTGACTCGTCACAGGGGGGGGTATCGCCTACCAAAAATAGCCGGATTCAAAAAAGATGGGCAGTGCCCATCCTACGGATTTTGTTTTTACAAAATCACCGGAGTTTCGGGCAAAGCCCGCCTTAGATTTTTTGTAACAGGTAGAGGTCACCGGCTATCCACCTGCCCCGCTCTTTTCGGATATCCGCACCCTTGCAGACCAAGACCTGAAAACCAACCCTGTCGGCCAACACCTGCACGTATTTGCGACCATGGCCGTACCGACCGGTGACCCGCAGCTGCCAGTCTTCGTCGTCACCGTGCTCAGTGGAAAAGCAGAACAACCCTCCGAGTCGAACCCCGCCCGAGGCGGCCTTGAAAAGAGGATCAAGATCACCGAGATAGGTGAGGACATCAGCGGCAAGTATCAGGTCAACCGGTTCAGACAGATGGTTCAAATATTCAACCACATCCCCGACGATCAGCTTATCATAACAGCCTTTTTTCTCCGCCTCCTCAACCATCTTTGCCGACAGGTCTACTCCGGTTAAAGATGAGGCATATTCGGCAACGGTCAGGCCTGAAAGGCCGGTGCCGCATCCCAGGTCCACCACCCGTTTTTCTCTGCATCCCGGCCCAACGGCCTCAACAAGCAGACTGCGCAGTAGTTGTGGTACCCGGTACGAGAGATTTTCCAACAGATCCTGATCAAAATTTTCCGAGTAGCCGTCAAAAAGACGGCGCACATATTCCTGCGGCGGTGCCGATGTATTCTTTCCCTCCAGGGCATCAAGCATGTACCCGGCAGCCGTGTGATCAGGACGGAGGGCAAGCAGTCGCCGGTAAAGAACAGCGGCCCGGTCATAGTCCCCTTGCAGGTGGGTACAATAGGCCAGGTTACTCAGAGCAGAGCTGTGATTTTCAGCGGCGTCCACCACCTTTTCATAGGCAGCCACGGCCCCGGCACGATCACCTGCCGCCTGATGACAGCAGCCCATATTATAGAGAATATCCAGATCTCCCGGCTGCAATGCATGGGCTTTTTCGTAAGCGGCCAGCGCTTGAGTAAACTCTCCTGACTGTTTCAGGGCAAGGGCACCATTAAACCAGTAATCGGGATCACCCGGATTGATTTCCGTTGCCCGAAGAAAGGCTGTGGAAGCGGCGGCAAAGTCCTCCAGGGCATACAGGGCCAAGCCCAGGTTGTACAGCACAAGATCGGCATCCGGGATATGGGTCAGAATACGTTCATACAGGGCAACGGCCTGATCCGGCTTATCCTGTTCGTGCAGTTCCAGGGCCTGGGAATAGAGTTTCTGTAAATCCGGAATGTCGGTGCTGCCCATGGTTACCGCTCCGGTTCGACATGCTGTTTAAGCAGACAGCAGGAAATGCGATGCCGGGGGGTACCGTCCTTCAGGTACTCGATATTATCCGGCTGCAACAGTTTGTTCATTACGCATCCTTCGGGTATGGAAAGGGTGAAAAAACGATCCTCATTCAGGCCGCTACGCTTAACCAACCGGTCATTTTCCATGCAGAAACTATGGATGGGATGATCTTCGCAGAG
>CAZPXI010000199.1:0-3398 GCA_964590715.1 uncultured Desulfobulbus sp. | reverse complement strand
CGTTCTATCCCCAGATCTTTGACCAGTTGCGGCATTCGATGCAGGTGGACGATGTTCATACCCGAGACGGTATAGATCAGACTGGTCCGAAACCCTCCGGCGACAGCCCTTTTTATATTTTCCGTACAGGTATCAAAGACACCTTCCCCGCGAATGGGATCATTGACCGCTGCATCCGGGCCGTCCAGACTGAAGCTTAAGAAGTCAAGCTCATCGGGCGTGACACGACTCAGAAGATCATGAAAGAGAAAACCGTTGGAGTCAACGGTTACATGGTAGTGCATGGATTTAGCCGCCCGGATAATTCCGGCTAGATCCGGATGCATGGTCGGTTCCCCGCCAAGGAGGATAAGGTTTGATTTCTTTTCATTCTCAGGCCGGGAAAAACATCCAAGCCAGGCAAGCACGGTTTCAAGAGACAAGGTCGTGGTCCCGTGCTGGGGCGGATTGATATAGCAATGTTTACAACTTAAGTTGCAGGCGGTGAGCAGGTGGAAAAAGACATTGCGCTCACCTGGCCTGAAGCCCACTGTTCGGGCAGGTGCCGGGGTGGTCATAAGTTAGGTATCCTGTAAGGGCTGGCCAAGGGTGTACTGTGAAAGCAGGCTGTCCCGCCAGTAGGGAAAATTTTGAAAAAACCGCTGAAAGAGTTCAAGGCTCTCGTTGCGGAGAATTCCGCTATCCACCAGTACATTCATTTCAGCATAGAGTGGATTGAGCTGTTTGAGTGGCAGGTTGGTCCCGCCCCCCATTCGATCTTCATATCCGTAGACAAAATGACGAATGCCTGAAAGGAGCATGGTCGAGTAGCACATCAGGCAGGGTTCCATGGTGCAGTAGGCGACCAGACGGCTGCAATCGATATCCGGCTGCCGGGAAAGCAGCCTGCGCAGGGTGACCACCTCGGCATGATCGATTTCATTGCATTGCCCTGCCGTGCTGTTTTGCCGATGGCCGCGGGCAACAATTTCGCCGTCCTGCACAAGGACACAGCCCACCGGGAATTCTTCAGCCGCCAGTGCCGACCGCGCCTCAGACAAGGCCTCCTGCATGTGTTTTTGATGATTCATATTTTCCGTCTCTGAAAGGAAGAAGTGCTCTCTCCTCCTGAAGAGCGTTCCGATTCCTGATTCTGCACTGAAGGTTTACTACCAGATATCCGGCAGGTACGCCAGAAAATCTATCGAGGCGGAGACAGATCGCTGCCTGCGGCTCAAAGACTCCGGCCAAAACGAAGAACATTTTTCGATATTGCCACCCCGGTATGGGGCTGATACCAGTCATGGCCCTTGTCGGTAAAGGGGAGAAAAACCAGGGTCGCGGTGATATCCTGCAACCGGACTTCGGGGAGAAAGGGAAAGATTTTTTTTCGACTGGCCGTGCTTGCCGCCAGGATCACCTTGACCGACTGCTTTGCCTCGGAGGCAGGCAGGGTAACCGGGTACAGGTTCGGCACCACATGCCCTTCTTCGGGCTTAAGCCGCCACTGGCCCAGGGTTGCCTGACGCCCGGTGCGGAGAAATATATCGGGCCTGAGCTTGAAGGCCGGAATCCAGTAACTCATCACCCGCTCATGCCACTCCGGTCTTGCAACCATGGGCTGATTGGTTCGCTGAATAAAATCGGCAAAGCTGTATATATCAAGGGCGGGGATATGGGCTGAAATCTTCCAAAACCCAAGATAAAGTGAGGTTCCACGATCACCGGCAACCATCTGCCAGGCAATCTGCTTGAGATCGCGCCGCCCAAGCGCCCAGGCCGTATCGCAATTACTGCAGGTCATGACCAGGCAGTCCCCTTCCCCGTCCAGACTCCAGCCGCAACGGGGACAGAGAGTGGGCATAAACCCGACCTGCCAGCGCGGATTAAACGGAGCCCCCCGCAAGGGTACGCCCGCTGCCTTTTCAAGAGGCAGTAACCGGGTTCCCGTTATGCCGTCCAGAATATCGGTCTCGGTCAGCTCAAGGGGCAGGTACACAAATGAAACCGTCTCACCAATAAAAGCCCTGTGCAGAAAATGATCACGGTCTGCACTCGATATGGTCTCCATCCTGGAACCGATATAGATCATATCCTTTTCCGGTTCTACCTTCTCCCGCTCCGTGTGCCTTTTCCGCCTGGGAAGCAATTGAACAGCCTTTTCCAGGATTACCCGGGCCTTGGTCGTCAGGCGGAGATAGCGCCCGGAGGTCGTCGGCAGCAGGCGCTGTAAGTGCATGGCCTGGGGACGGACACCAAGAGAAGGCGGCAGACCGGTCAACTCATACCCCTGACGGGTTGTATCCATGATTTTGTAGGTTATCCCCGCCTCATTGATCAGGAAAACATTCCCTTTGAACCGGAGGTACGGGGCATAAAGCAGAGGAGCCGATGCATCGATTCTGGAAGAAGGCGGGAGAACATATCGAAACGCACCGGCCGACTGCATAAAGCTTTTGACTCCGCAGTATGGACAGCTCAGCAGACGATCCGACTCGGCAATCGTTATCGGTGCCCCGCATTGAGGGCACTCCTGTTCTATCCTGATATCCATGAGCAGACAGGGGCCGGGGTAGAGGGATCAGGGGTGAGAAACAAAAAAATCAGCCTATCTTGCGGCCGCATTGATTACAAAACGTTGCCCCGGGCAGGTTGTTGCTGTGGCAGTGCGGACAAACAGTGATGGTAGGTTTTTCATCAGCCGGATGACCGCATCGGGGACAGAATCCGGCGCCGGGAGATAAATTCTTGCCGCAGTTTACGCATTGTTTCATCACCACCTGCTGATGGCCGCAATACGGGCAGAAACGGGCATCGGCGGGAATGGAACTTGCACATTCCCGGCACTGAACAGTCTTTTTTTTCTCCCCAGGCTCACTCCTGCCGCCACCGGTCTGCAGATTGCCAAACATTCCAGGCATCATCATGCCCATTCCCAGGCCAAGCCCGGCTCCGGCCTCACCTCCGGCTGTTGCGGCCTTTTCCATGGCCATGGCCGCCTTCATGCGGACAAATTTATCCATATCCTGAATCACGCTTAAACGACTACGGTCATCAATGGCCTCCTGCACATCCTGAGGCGGGGTAATGGAGGTGATATACAACCCGTCCAGGGCCAGCCCGAAACGGGAAAAATCCTTAGCCAGACGCTTGCCAAGACCCGCTGCCAGTTCATCAAAACTGCCGGGCAAATCAAAGAGGGTGTTGAGTTTTTCGCCCAGAAAATCATTGAGCCGGGAGACAATGACCCTTTTCAGGTATTCTTCGATCTGCTCGGTGGTATATTTACCCATGGTGCCGGCAAGAGTGTTTATAAACAGCACCGGTTGTACCACCCGGATATTGAACACCCCATGGGCCCGCAGGCGGACCAGACCAAGCTCGGCATCACGAAAAGCCACCGGATCACGGGTGCCCCA
>CAZPXI010000198.1:0-5149 GCA_964590715.1 uncultured Desulfobulbus sp. | reverse complement strand
CCACGCAAATACTCTTTCATTAATCATAGCACCCGGCCAGACTACGGAAGAAAGGAAGAGCAATAATCATGGAACGGCCCTTTTGTTTATTACCGGCTTACCAAACCGGAGCTGCATGTCCTGATTGGTGAGCTTTCCCGTGTTCCGTGTTGCCGGATTGAAAATGCTCTTACCAGGGCAAAACACCGACTCTTGAAATAGTCAACCGAACCAGGAGGTAGTTATGTGGAATCATGCTGGATGGGGCCCGATGTACGGAATGTGGTTCATGCCGATTTTCGGCCTGCTCTGCATGCTGATTTTTGTCTATTTCATTTCCAGGGTTTTCAACCGGAATGGAGGATGCTGCGGCCCACTTAATCAAGAAACATTCCAGACTAATAGAGAAAAGACTGAACTGCTGGACGAAATACGCACACTGCGTCGCGAGGTTGAAGAGCTGCGCAAAAACCAAAATGAGGAGCATTGACATGATGGAAAAAATGATGGGACAGGATGGGCCGATGGGAGACATGATGAAAAACATGCAATCCATGGGACCAAAAGAAAAGATGTCCATGATGATGCAAATGATGCCGAAATGCATGTCTATGATGTTCGGCATGCTTGATCCTGCCGCCCGGAAAGAACTGGCGGGAAAAATGCTCAACCAGATGCAGGAAGAATTAAAAAAACAGGCGGGCGCCCCGGAAGAAACTGCAGAAGGTGACAAACATAACGGCTGTGGTTGAGCGAAGTCTGAACAGGATGGCCCCGGAAGAACAATCTTTCCGGGGCTTCAGACCTGTTCACCGCCGTCGGAGTTGCACTCTCCTCTTTCCATTTTCCAGGGAAAAACCGAGGCTCATTTTTACTAGTCCAGTAATGGTTGGCGCGCATGAAACCTGTATGCACATTTCTTAACCATCCCCTCGTCCTCCAGGGCCATGTCCGAGAGTTCGGTTACAGCGAGCATCCGTCCTATAATATTAATCGTTTTCAACAGCTCTTCGCTGCTCTCCGCCTTGACCCTGGCCTTTAAATAATTATTTTCTACTGTTACGTCAAACCCAAGAGGCTGCAAAATTTCAGCAATCAGGAGAATCCGAAATTGTCCGCTTTTCATTTCTGCAGCATCACCTTTAAACGACAGGGAGATATAATTATTATATGGATCTTCAGCAATATAACAGTCAAGGGTCACATAGTGGCACCCCATGATTAGGCTCAAATTCAGGTACTCAGGTGTAACTACGGCGTAACTCTTTCTATCTCCCGTTCCCGTCTCCAAGGCCGTTGTTCGCGTCATTGTTGACAATGAATTTGGGGTGGACATATGTTGTTCCGGATCTTTCCAGCTGATGTCCGATGCGGTCATTCCTTTCCAGAGTTCCCGAAAAGGTCTGGAATCGACACGTTCGGCTTCAATTTCCCGCCCAAGACTATCTTGCACTGTGGTTCCGAAAAGATCAAAGACAAGCAGATTGAAAGGAAGATCCGTCACCACTCGGTAGACATTTTTTATCGTGTTGAGTTTACCTTTTTGTTTTAAAAGAAAAATTTTATTTAAAGCGGTTTCATGAGAAAAACGTAAGATATCATGCCATGTCGCACAGGCAACTGCCCGGAAATCACAAATCCGAGGATCGGTTAGATGAAGAGGAAATATGTATTCTGACATCCTTGAAAGCAACCAATGAGATTCGGTCTGCGTCACGTCCGTGGATGGATCTTTAACGACGCTGTCCTCCAGCTCCAACAGTTCTGTAACCCTGCCGTCATAAATAGTTCCTTCGATGGCATCAACGGTAATCTCCTGCCCGTCTTCCAGAGTGGAGAAGATGGATGGAATTCTTACCAGACAGGGTACATTGAGTTCCCTGACGACGGAAGACATGTGATCCGTAGGATTTCCCTTTTCAACGACCACCGCCGCGACTTTTGTCAGGGCTCCGATAAAGTGCGGGGACGAATTTCTGATCACCATGACGCCTCCCTCGGGAAATGCAAGGATCTCATGAATATTTGACACCTTGCATACCCTTCCGGCTCCAACGCCGCCGGCGACCGTTCGCGCATTTTTAACAATAACCGGCGTGGTTACTGGATTTTTTAGTGTTCGCCGTTGTCTGTGCTCCAAAACATGCAGTGGACGGGTTTGCACCACCACCAGTTCACCGTTCTGGTCAAAGCACCATTCAATATCCTGGGGCGCTTTAAAATGTTCTTCAATCTTGAGCCCGGTTTGTGCCAGAAGCTGTAACTGTTTCCGGGTTAAACAGGGCTTTTGACGATCCATTTCAGGGAGTATATCATGCTCAACTCCTCCTGCTTCCACCCATTTTAAACACATTTCCTTTTGGGCGATCTCTTCCTTGATTAGGGGAAAACCTGCTTCTCTTTTCAGAACAAACATATCTGCTGAGATGACCCCTTCCACCAGGAGTTGGCCTAAGCCCCATATAGCGGAAACAACGATTTCTCCGGAATCCGGTCGCATAGGTTCGGCCGTATAGAGAACCCCTGAACACATCGGCCGAACCATTTCAATGATGCCGACGCTCATATTGACATCATCAATTCGTATATCCTTCATCCTTTGATACATCATATTCCGGGCATTATATTTACTGGCGACTACGTCCTTGTACTTGTCCAGCAATTGGTCGGTGGGTACATTAAGGACGCTGGAAAACTGCCCGGCAAATGAATTCTCCTGATCCTCCCCTATTGAACTACTGCGCACTGCCCAATACATGGTTCTATCGTGCTTTTGTTCGAGTTCTTCACTTATTTTGTAAACGATATCCTCAATTTCCGGTGGAATTACCGCCTCCTGTATAACTGATTTAACCTCTCTCTCAACTTGGAGAAGCTGTTGACTGTTTGTGATATCCAGGTTTGCCAGAATGCGGCCGATTTTTCTACTCAAATCATTGTATTCGGCAAAATGGGTGTAGGCACAAGCCGTTATGGCAAATCCATCAGGAACTTTAACGTTATAATGGTTTCGTAATTCACCAAGATTGGCCATCTTGCTGCCTACTTTGTCTATATGTCCACAATGGATGTCATCCATGGAAATAATAACGGGAGTATATACGGGAATTTTGCTGCCGGTCAATATTTGCCGAATTTCACGTTCAATATTGTCATAGACATCATTTAAGGCTGGGTATGCCTCTCCGGACAAGCGTTCCAGATTATCAATAACGCTAAGGACGCTCCGGGAAAGGTTTTTCACCATATTTTTCAAATAAGGAATACTGATTAGCCGATTCTCAAGGAGATTCTTTTCCAATTCCGTCATCAACTCAAGGGAATGGGACTTTTCTGCTAATATGGTTAAGAAGGCCTCATACTTTTCGCGAATAAGTTGCTCGGCATCCGTTTCTTTAACTTTTTTCGCATCGTGCAGAGATTTCCAAAATCTGATCATTGTCTAATTCTCCTAAGCCAGCATTCGTTCTTCAACCGCACGTTTGACACTGGCTTGTAACTCCTTGATGTCGACCGGCTTTGAGAAATAATCGAAAAGCTCTCCTTTGATATCTTCAAATAACTTTTCTTCCATATGGGTAATCATAATGACCTGAGTTTGGGGTGATATTCGTTTGACTAGCTGTAGAATCTCTATTCCGGTCACACCTTCCATCATCATATCCGTGATAACCACGTCAAACAGACCAACCTCAATCCGTTGTTTGGCGACATGCGGATTTGTGTATGCTTCGACTTCATAACCTAACTTTTTCAGGTACACTTTCAGCATATTGCAAACCGCCAAATCATCATCCAGTACCAGAATTTGCGGTATACGCCGCATTAACTCTTCTTCTTTCTGCCGCATGATATCAAGGAGCCGCTGATCTTCCTTCCTGGTCGGCAGATAAAAATAAATACCGAAACTTATTATAACGATACCAGCAAGCAGGATACTGCCGTCCATAATCGACCACCAACCAAAACCAAAATGTCGAGCAAATGCGCTCCCTAGAGCGACCAGAGCCACGCCAGTTCTGATAAAGGCAAGTTCGGTGCGTGCCTTGGCCAGAAAAGTTCGCTGCTGGGCCATGGTTGTACGCTTTTCCGCCAGGAAAGAACGATTTTTGGCAAGAAACGTCCGGATTCGGGCAAGTCCGCTCCGCTTTTCCGCCAATTCAGTCCTGACCTGGGCCTTATGCGTGCGTTTTTCGGCAAGCAGGGTCCTCTCTTCGGCCATGATATTCCGTTCTTCCGCAAGCAAGGTTCTTTCGATGGCATATTTTGTCCCAAGAAGAGATAATGCCTTATCCAGCGACTCTTCCTCGATGATTGCCTGCATAATCTCGTCAAGATCACGTTTCAATTCTTCGGCATAAGCCTTGCGGGCAGAAAAAATTTCTTCAAGGAAATCCGTTCGTTTCCCAGCAACTAGCTGATTTTCCAGTGCAAGTTTAAGCGGTTGAAAAACAGCTTTTCTTTTCTCATCTACTTGACGGCCATGGGGTTCAACATTCTGCATTCTTCAATTTTCCTTTATGGGACTTCTTGAGCCATCAAGTCCCTATGCGTGAGGACTGTATCCGTCCAACCAGATCATTCCTTTGGGACGGGCAGCATTCTATAAACATCTCGCAGGCTTTTCGTATATATGCCGAATTGATCAACTACAGACGTCGACAAACGTAACCATTCTGGTTGTTGCTCAGAAATGACCCGTTTTGGTGAGCTGTAAATATTTGGATAACAGAAAAGCGATGTCAGCCCAGAGCTAATGCATGACTTGTCCACAAAAAATCAACAAGTTGCGTGATGCGAGTTTTTTGGGAAAAACGACGTAGACAACAAACCCAGCCTTTTAAATGCTTCGAGGCTCCAAAAGGGTAGCATTTTTTTTGGGGACGGATCACGTTTTCCCGTCGGGGGAAATCAAGAAAATAACCGTTGGCAAGATCAACCATCGGCTGCAAAATGACAATTTGAGATGTTTCTGCCATCAATTGGACTGCACAGTAGCCATGGCCGGGAGATATGTTGACTCTAAAAAATCAGATACTGCAGGTATGCTGAGAATTATTTTACAATAATTCTCAGCATGTTTACCCGGAAATCTTAAATGAATTGATATTACAACTTACCCCACCGTCCCAACTCTTTAATCAATCGATCAGGGTCTCTGGTATTTGAA
>CAZPXI010000197.1:0-5173 GCA_964590715.1 uncultured Desulfobulbus sp. | reverse complement strand
GACGGGTTGCCTGGCCGGTTGGACTTTCTTTTGGTGCCGGTATTTTCATCGGTTCGGTTTGGCTCGGCGGTTATGTCACCCAATATCTCTCTATGAAAGCCTATAAGGAGTGGTTGGGTGTGTTGGTGGTCATCATGGGCATTAAGACGCTCATGGAAATGACCCCGGCTGCCATGAACAAACGTAAAAATATCAAGGCAATGACCCAAAAATTCAACGCTGCGGTCAAAAAAGCCAAAGAGACCGGCGGCGCTGTTGAAATGGGTTCCATTGAACCGGTAAAATCTGGTCTTACCGATTACCGTTTCAAATTCTGGGGAGAGGAATTCCGGATTAACCCCCTGCTCTTTGCCTTTCTTGGTGTTATCGTAGGTGTTGCATCAAGAGCCTTCGGTATTGGTGGAGGTTTCCTGCTGGTGCCGATGATGACAACCATTGCGGCCCTGCCTATGTATGTTGCCGTACCTATCTCTTTGATCGGAACCTGTTTCTCCAGTATCGGTTCGTTCATCGGCTATGTGCTGAATGGGTATCTGCCGGATCTGATGCTGGCTACCGCTATTATTATCGGTGGATTTGCTGGTGGAATGCTCGGCAGCCGCTGTCAGAAGTTATTTAGTGAGAAAGCGCTGAAAATCATTCTGGCCTGTACCCTGTTCTTCCTCTTCTTCCGTTTCTTGAAGATTGAGTACTGGATCTAGAGCTACATCAGAACAAGATAAACAAAAACGTCCCGGCAGACGGAAATTTTTTCTGCCGGGACACCATGGAGAATGGCTATGGATGCATTCATGGACACCTTGTGGTTCAATATAATGGAAATTGTTCAGCACGGGGCCTCGTTATTTGACCGCTTGTTGACACCGTTTCATATATTCGGTCCACTTTTTATTTTAACTCTGCTTGCCTTTATAACTGTTCTGGTAACTAAATTACTGAACAGGGTTATCGTGACCAAGCGCTACCTTAAATTAGAAGAGCAGTTTCAACACTGGTACAGCGTGCGTGAAGAGGCTATGAAGGGTGAAGACTATGATAAGGCAAGAAGGCTTGCCAGAAATATTGATCAGGCGAAACTGAACCGGGTCTATTATGATTATTTTCTTGAAGGATTCTTGCTAGGGCTTATGCGTAATGTCCTTCCGATCATGCTTATGGTGGTCTTTATCAATGAGTACTATCGCGCAGATCGATTGTTTGATCTTTTCGGCAGAAAATATGTTCTTCAGTTTACCTGGGGCGGTGGCGAGCCAATCATGATCGGCAGTGTGTTTTGCTATCTTGCGGCCCTGCTCACCGGATATCTGTTGTGGGCTGTCGGCAAGAGGCTTTTACGGGCAGAAAAACAAGAAATAACCTCCGGCATTGCCCATTCAGTTGGAGAAACCAGCTGTTAGCTTGTATTCTATTGTTGTTGATTTTTATTGTCCTGTTGAGCCCTATACAGGAAAAACATAATTTGATTCCCGGATGCAGCTCAATACACTCTTCAAACACTGGACCTTTCGAATATTTGCGCCTGGGACTGTTTTGCGCGAAAAATATGAGGCATTCAAGCGACTTTTACGCTATGACGCCCGTTGTCATGAGCAGATGGCGGAATTCCAGGGTTTGCTTCATGGAGATCGCAGGGAAGATCTCTGTCGCATGCGCAAACGTTTTTCTCTTTTTTCCGACCAGGTTTTCGGAATGGTCACCTGTCTGGAGACAATGGCCCCCGGTGAATATGTAACACTGAAAGACTACCATAAAAAATTTGATTTCTATGTCCATTTTCTGCTGGCACCACCTATGGTTGATTTTGGTCCTCCCTTTGTACTTTCCCTTGATGAAATTCATCCAGAAAACAAAAATACAGGCAACAAAGCTAAAAACCTTGCCATACTTAAAGCCGAGCTCAACCTTCCGATTCCGAACGGTTTTGCAGTTACCACCAATGCCTTTCACTACCTCGTAGAGTACAATAACCTGCGTCATACACTTGACGACCTGCTCTCCGAACTTAATATTGAATCCTCCCATTCTATGAATTGGATTTCCGGTCAGCTCATGGATCGCATCCGCAATGCCGAAATGCCGCCGGACATAGAACAGGCAATACTGACCTCCTATGCAGAGCTTGAAAGGGATGGCAGAAAAGTGGTGACGGCGGTCCGCTCCAGTGCAATAAGTGAAGACGGTGATTATTCTTTTGCCGGCCAGTATACCAGCCTGCTCGGTGTAACAAACGAAAAAATTATTTCTGCATATCTGGAAGTCCTGGCCTCAAAATATTCTCCCGAAGCCCTTTTTTATCGGATCAGTCATGGCTTGAGTGATGAAGAAACCGCTATGTCCGTGCTTGTACTTGAAATGGTTGAGGCGGAGTGCAGTGGTGTACTGTATACCCACGCTCCCATGCAGGCAGACGGAAAAGAAGACAACCTCCATCTCCATGTGGTTCCGGGCCTTGGTGAAGCTCTGGTCGGCGGCACGGCAACTCCTTCCCAATATGTTCTGAGTCGTGAGGAGCACCCCAGGCTGCTGAGCAGAAAAGAGAAAGATGCGGTTCTCTCCAGGCCGCTGACAGAAAAGATCGGCCACTTGGGTTCTAGCATTGAAAAGTATTTTAATGCTCCACAGGATATTGAGTGGGCGATTGATCATAATGGCGATCTTTTTTTTCTTCAGACAAGACCTTTGCATATTTCATTCACCGTTGAATCTCCTGATGACACGATGGCGGTGGATCGGAATGATCTGATTTCATTACTTTCTGATTGTGAACGAGCCGCAGGCGGCCGGGCGGCCGGAGAAGTGTACAGGTTGAATTCAAGCCACGGGTTGGAAGACATCCCCGCAGGGGCCGTACTCGTGACCCGTGATACACCGCCCAGCTATGTTCAGGTGATAAACCGGCTGGCGGCGGTGGTTGCTGAACGCGGCAGTCAGGCCAGCCATTTTGCCACCGTGGCCCGTGAATTCGGGGTGCCTTTTCTGGCCGGTACGGATAATGCCATGGACGTCCTGGAACCCGGAGGCATGGTTACCGTAGACGGTGATTATGGGGCCGTGTACCAGGGCAGGGTCGAATCACTGCTCGGTGGCAATACAGCGCCTGAAAAAGAGAGCCAGTATCATCGGACCCTTCGGGAAGTTCTGAAATTTATCTCACCCCTTGAACTTATGGATCCGGAGGAAGAAAATTTTACCCCTGAAGGCTGCCGCTCCATGCATGACATCATCCGCTTCTGTCATGAAAAAGCAGTGCAGGCGATGTTCTCAGCCGGTCGGCCGGGTACGGGACGCGGAGCCTTGAAGTTGTCCGCCGACCTGCCCCTGGATGTTTTTTTGTTTGACGTGGGCGGTGGTATTGCTGCAGATGAGGAAAAAGGCGGTTCAGTTCCCCTTGATAAAATTAGATCAGTACCATTTCAAGCACTGTGGCAAGGGCTTGGGCATCCGGATGTACAGTGGAAACAAAAACCTTTTGACTGGGAAGCCTATGATAAAATTGAACTTGCAGGCGGCATTCCGCCAAGCCGCGATAGCTTCGCCTTTGCAAGCTACGCCGTCATAGGCATTGATTACCTTCATTTCAATATTCGTTTTGGGTATCACTTCACCATCGTTGACGTTTTATGTGGCGAGAATACGGCGGAAAATTACTGTCTGCTTCGTTTTGCCGGTGGTGGTGGTGATTTTGACAAACGTTCATTGAGAATTGATTTTATCACTCGAATACTTGAACAACTTGAATTTACAGTGGAACAAAAAGGCGATATGCTTGAGGCCCGTCTATCCGGTTTGGAGTGCAGTACCCTTACGAATACTCTTGATATGCTCGGTCGTCTGCTTGGCGCCACAAAGTTGATGGATATGGTCCTTGTGGATGAGCAGATGGTAACCCGCTGCGTGGATGAGTTTTTTAAGGGGCGGTATTCGTTCTCCCAGGAAGGATAGTCTTTGAAGTAAATTTTTTTGTTCTTATCTTGTTGTCGTGCTTACTGTAGCGTATTTTTTTATTCCGTAGTGTATGTTTCGGTTGAAGTACATATGGATATTGCTCGCTCGAATACGATTGAATACCTCCTGCCTGATTTTATCCTTTTCCCTGTGTCGCAACCACTGAGTCGGAAAAGAAATTGAATTCCGGATCGAATGAGTATGGATATTTTACCCTTGAGCCTTGTTTTTTCTTATTGCTGTGCTATCATTTTTCAACGAGAATGTCTTTAGAGTCCGTTTACAGTACGCAAAACGTTGCCGTGGCTGTATCCGGATTTTGCTGCAGAGAGCATTCTTTTTTCCAGTCAGGGCCGATTAAGAGATTGCCCCTGAGACCTGTTTCCGTCAACCGTTGCACCGGGATATTTTTTATGGGCGAACTCACCACACGGGAGTCTGCAGATAATCGTCGTTTCACCAGGGTCGTTTTTTCCCGTACTGCAAAGTTGATTTGCCGTGCGGCGACCTATGAAGAAGGGCAGGTCCATAATCTGAGTCTCGGCGGTTTGTTCCTGGATGGAAAATATGATATCGATTACGGTGAGCTTTGCAAACTGGAACTTCATGAAACAGGGCGTCACTCCTGCCTTATCTTACATTTTCAGGTGCGGGTTGTTCGCATTGAGCCCCGTGGACTGGCTCTTGCATTTGTCGATATGCCCACCGACAGCTACAAGTTTCTCCAGACCATGATTCTGTATTCCACAGATGACCCCCTGGGCGTTTCTCTTGAATTTTTAGAAGATTTTCAGTCCCTGCCACGGATTGCACAATAAGCCTCTTACTCAATCGTCTGGAAAACCTGAGGTCAGGCCGGACATTTTGTCGTTTTTACCAACGAGATTTCTTTTTAAAGTATGTGCAGGATCAGGAGAAAATAAAATCCATGCACTTTATAAAAATTCTGGTAGGCTAGTACCTCATTTCATTATCGACTTGACGCTAAACTGACACTGAGCATACAACCAATAAATTTTATTCATTCGTTTTTCCCTTGGCGACTAAAACTTCCCCCATTGCATATATTGCTCAACCCATTATACGACTGGGTGATACCGCGCTTTATGTGGTCAGTGACCTCGGTCATATGGGCGTTTTTCTAGTGTCTGCCCTTGCCGGTCTCTTCCGGCGGCCGTTTCGTTTCGGCGAGGTCGTGAAACAGCTGCGCTTTATCGGTGCCGGTTCC
>CAZPXI010000196.1:0-5195 GCA_964590715.1 uncultured Desulfobulbus sp. | reverse complement strand
CCGGATCCTACTCCTTCGATACCGCCGCCGCCATGGCCGCTACCACCGCCGGATCCTACTCCTTCGATACCGCCGCCGCCATGGCCGTCACCACCGCCCATTCCACCGCCACCGCCCATTCCGCCACCACCACCGCCTCCACCACCACCCATGGCCAGGACTATTTCATCCAGGGTATTGGGGCGGGCGGACAGCGTGATCAAGGAGGCATCCGCTGTTACGGCAGATGCAAGTACGGCTTCAGGAACCGCACCATTGGGGAGCAGCGATGCCATTCCAGAGAGCGGCCAGGCAAGTAGACCACAGGCCAATGTTGTTCCGATTGCTTTTTTTGTTTTTATTTTGAGCGATGTCATGGAAAATCCTCCCGACTGATATATTGTATGAAAAAGAGTCTATGTTCAAATTGTACTTAGGGCTCGCTCAAAAATAACTTAGTAGAGATGAGGTGCAATGTGGACATATAGAGAAGTGATCTGATTGCATAATTGAAGATCGATTTTCTAAATGTTCAGAGTGCACCGCAGAATGCGAAGTTATTTTTGAGCGAGCCCTTAACTGGTTTACATGGTGCTCATTTTCTCCATCATCTTTGCACGCAGGCCAAGCATCTCTTTTTCTACCTTGGCAAGATCCTGAGGGGTAGTTGAGGGATTGCGCATGGCCTCCATATAGGCAAAACGTTTTTCCATCATCTGCTTACGCAGATCAACGGTCTGATCCATGAATGCCTGCTGCTGCTCCGGCGACATCCGCTGCATCATGCCACCGCCCATCATACCGTTACAGCCCATTCCCCAGTTTCCCTGGCCACCGCCCATCATGCCCGGCCCCATCATTTTGCCGTGCATACCCATCATACCGCCATTCATCATGCAACCGGTTTTCATGTTTCCATGCATCTGCTGATTGGGTTGGCCGGTGTTGGTTTGCATCTGAGCAAAAGCTGTTCCAGCAGCGAGCCCGATTGCCAGTATGGATGCGATAACTGTTCTTTTGATATTTCTTTCCATTATTCAATCTCCTGTTGATTTTCCCTTTCGGGCATATTTTTCAGCAGACAAAATGTCTGCGGTTTATGCGGAATGAGCCTTGCTCAAATATTCCTTGCAGTTGGGACAGAATTGCCAACTGGTTTCAACAATCCGATTACAACCGGGACAGTGCTCTTTCAGGCTGCGGCCACATTCAGGGCACCGCAGATATTCTGCCATTACCAGGCTGTTACAGCCTGGACATTTCTTTTGCTTCCTGTTGCGTAACACCCGGCAAAGAGAGATGGTTAAGGCCACCACCGCCAGAAGCACCAGAAGCCAGAAAAACCAGCTATGAAAAAAATATCGGCCGTGCCATGTATATCCCCACGCGCAATTCATTACTATCTCGAGTAGCTTACTGACGCCATAACCGGCATGGGTTGGAGATCCGCGCCATTTTGATTAACGTGTACTCCCCCATAAAAATGTCTTCCCATTCCCATCCCGTAATGACCACATCCACTCAGCAGAAAAACCGCCGTGAGTAATAAAAAAATCATTGTTGCAATTTTCATGGTTTTCTCCTCAATCTGATCACAGAATTTTCAACGATGTTCCTCATACACCGACAAACATTCCTTCTGGTAAATGTTTGGGCTTTCCCACTACCGTTCGTGGGTGGGAGGCGGCCCATTCTCTTACAGGCAGTAAAGCAGGGATCATGCCTGTTTGTTACCGCAGTACAAGTTTTAAATCAACTGTTTGAAAATATAGAAAATTACAAAAGAAGAGCTATGCAAAATATATTCAACGTATAAGGCAACGCCTTGTTTTTGGACAGGGAGCTGCGGGAAGCAGGGAAAAGAATGACTTGTTTTTAGACAATCAGGTGCAGGGCAGGCTGCGTCTTTTCTTTTTTTTTAAAAAGAAAAAAACTCGGTCCAGAACTGCAGGCCGGTGCTTCGTGATCCGCTGAACGAGTCTAGCTCTGAAAATTCCGGCAAGGCCCTAACACCCTTCAATGGCCTTTTTTCTGGCTTTAGGCGTAAGAACCATGGAGGTGGATGCGGTTGCCCGGGCTGATTGATCCTGAAAGATAATTTTTCCATGGATCTCCCCTTTTTTTCGAATGGGGACGGAGAGTTTCATCTTCATGACAATGGTGCCCGGACGAACACCGCTCAGTAACCATTTTGCAGTCCCGGTCTTTTTATCATATGAAGAATAGGCAGGAGCGGAAGAGATAATCTTGGTTCCCGGGGGTATCGTTTGAATAACAATGACTGCCGCAGGGGGCGGACTTGGGATATTGATACTCCAGGTAATTTTTTTTCCTCGGGGTTGACTGTAACGGGCGGTTATTTCCCCGGCAGAGGCAGCTGTCCAAGATACACCCAAAAGGAAGAAAAAAACAAAAAATCCGCTCATCCATCGGCGGCCGAGGCCGCAGTCTGCATTGTTCATGTACCCTCTCCGGCTATGATGTTTCTTTTGATACAACCACAAACCGTTCACTGTTTTCATCCCAGCGATACCCGCTTCCAGCCCAGATCCGCCGAATTTCTTCGATATCAATCCCCATCTGCTTAAAGAGCTCAAAAAAACTGTAGATCGCCAGGATCTCGTTATCATCTATCACGTAATCGGTGTTACGATCAGCCCAATGATAATTTTCCATGGTTATGGTCGTTGCCCCGGAAACAGGAAATCGGTATTTCTCCACCAGGACATGGCCGCTGAAGACCAGTTTCTTTCCCTGGACGATATTCCGGTTCGGCCTGGAAAGATAACCGAAAAGGAGATCTTTTTCACCTACGGTGTCGATCCATTTCCCCTCTGTCGAACTCAGAGCGGTAAAAGGCGGCGTCCCTCGTTTTACGGTAATGGCCTCTGGAAAGGATTCACGAAGAATAAAAGAGACCGGGCTGTTCTCTGTATGATGCACTTTGATAAACACGGGAAATGGCAGACGGGGTGAGGTGTGGGCAGGCAGAAACCGCTCAGCTGTAATTGACGGAACAACCAATGCTTCGTTACCGGAAAAATACTTAAAACCCAGCCAGAGCGCAGCCAGAAGTATCAATATGGAGACTGCAAGCCAAATTTTTCTGGTATCGATAGAGGGAACCGCCTTTTTCACCTCCTCATTCGAAGTCCCGACAGTCACGGATTGCGATTCAACCCGGGACTCAGGTTTCCGCATGATTTCCGAGAGCTCAACATCCAGGACTTCCGCCAGTTTCTCGGCATTTTCCTGTTTAATGGAGGGGGAACGGTTATTTTCCCAGCGGGAAACCGTATCCGTGGTGACGGCCAGACAGGTGGCCACATAGAGCTGGGTAACCCCCCGTTCCTGACGTATCCGGCGTATTTTGTCCCCATCGATCAGGACGCAGGCAATAGATGATGTTGTGGGGGATTCCATAAATAATCGACAGCCAGAAGTGCAGAGAAGCAATGACCGGCTCAATAGAGCCGGTTGATACATCTACTCCTGATAGCGGCCAAAAGCAAGATATGAAGTGCTTTTCAAGAGTACTCCTGAACAAATTAATTGATCGCTCCACCGTCGAGGCCTGCGGCCCAGAATAAAAACCAGATGGCACCGGGGACATTTGTTTTGCAAATCTCGGGGACCACCTTCATATATTCGGCCTCTTCGTAGGTATACCGTCTGTTGTGTACTTCGATGTTGATGGCCGCGATTCCTTCGGTTTTATAATAGCAGTCCCGTGCCACTCCGCTCCCGACGCTGGTCTCATTGTAATTCTGGGCAGCGGTATAATTGACGATCGACTCGTCCTCTCCGCCATGCCGGTTCAACAGGGAAGCTATTTTCTCTGAAACCCGTTGAAAAACGTCGTAGTCGTTCGTGCCGCCCAGGATATTTTTTTCCACCTTTACCTCGGTTGAATAGGCGTACGGATACAAAACCTGGGTGGATCCAGCGTGATAGTCAATCAGGGCAACCACGTTTCTCTCAGTCACAAGCTTTTCCATGGCATGTGTCTCCTGCTCGGAAATCACGCCGTTTCCCCGGTACATCCGTGAAGACGGGGACCGGGTTCGGATAAAGAGGTGTTTCTGATTATCAACCACGTCCCACTTATATTGAAAATTCCGGTTCAAGTCCACTCCATATGCCTTCTGCAGGTAGCCCTCATGCATGGCCTTGACAAGATCGACACTGTCTCCATCATCGGACGACCATTCTTCTTTCCATATCCGCCTCTCCCCGGATACACAAACCACCCGTGACGGGTCCGTAGACGAATATACGGCGTCAAACATTTCAGCAGAGGCAACCGAAAATCCTGGCTCAAACAAAGAAATCAATTTTTCGTCCACACTTTCGCAGACGATCACGCTTTCCTCTTCAAGGTCACCACCGGAGGCGGTATCGTCATAATCGGCAAGAAAACAATGTTCGGCATCGGTCGGAGGTTTTTCATAGAGCGTTCCGTTCCGGTGGTAACAGCGTTCCTCCGGCACCAGGGCTTTCTGATCGACCCGGTTGGGTCGCCAGCCGGCACCATAATAAGACAGTTTCCCTTCCGGCGTATGGCTGTAGTCATACCCTTCGGGGTTAAAAACAGGAATAATAATAACCTGCATAATTTTAAGCAGTTGTTTGATACTGGTTAATCTCGGAACAATCGAACCTTCCGGTACCCTTTTCATGCTCGCGGCTGCCTCTTCATTGATCAGGGCGCCCTTATCGTCCCGGGCCGGGCTATCATTATCCTTATTTTCCAGCAGATATTCCGCTATACCGAGACAGACCTCCGGAGTGGCCCACTCGTTACCGTGAATCGCTCCGGTTATAACTACGGTTGGTTTGCCGCCATCCTGCCCCCAGGAGGCATTTTCGGTTATCAGGACGGCCTTTATTTCTTTCCCTTTTTCGCTCCCCCCCCTGCCTGTAGTTCCGACGGAGCCGACAACCGCAAAACCGGATGAATTATCGGCTAGATCGTTCAGGTATCTGTTGATCATTGCGCTGGTTTTAAGGCCCCTTTTGCCACTCACGCAATAGCCGGCAAAACTGTTTGCAGTAATTGTGGAGAACAGCAGGGTCAGGATGACTAGCCGTTTCATTTCCGGGCTTCCTCCATCCCGGCAATCTTCTCGCGCACACGTTTTACCGGCAGACCGTTTGCCGTATCCGGATTTTTTTCCAGAGATGCAGCATACTTTTTAAGCAAAGCCAGCAATTCC
>CAZPXI010000195.1:0-5213 GCA_964590715.1 uncultured Desulfobulbus sp. | reverse complement strand
CATGAGCCGGACAATACCAACAGCCAGTTCCCGGCAGTGAATGGGTTGAATATAGCTGTTGCCGATATAGGCAATAACCGGCAGTCGGGCAATCTGTTCCAGCAGAAGGTGGCCGCGGCCGGGCTCGTAAATAACATTGGGACGGACAATAATAAAATTCAGGCCGGTTGTCTCGATCAGGGATTCATCGATGAGTTTTTTTGATTTCGGATACTTGTAGGCATCACAGTCATCCCAGTTGACTCCGGTTGTGGAAATCTGGATGACCGAGACATCCTGTGGCTGCCGCTTTGCCTCCTGGTTTTCCCGGCAATAAAAATAGACGGCCTCAAACAGGGCCAGCGGGGCGTTGACATTGACATTCTCAATGGATTGACCGCCGAATGCATTGGCAATGCCGACATTGTTGACAACCCCGTCAACTCGGTGCTCCCGGAGACGGTCGAGCCAGGTATTGGGGTTGAGATCTTCGTTCATGTCGACCTTGATCACTTCGACATTGGGAAAGTTGAGCTGCCTGGCGGCACTCTTTAGATTTCGCACCCCGCAGATTACATGATAACCGGCCCGGGAGAACTCTTCAACGAGTGCGGGCCCGACAAAACCTGTTGCTCCAACAACCAGAATTCTTTTCATTGGCACTCTATGTATTGTTCGCAGTTTGGCACAAGGGGTTGGATGAAAACAGAAAGCACGACTACAAACGGAAACACAAACATGGCCCCGGAAACTGCTGCTGCCGGAAACGCATAATGCTACCAACTCCCTTATTTTTGTACAACTCTTCTTTGTAAAAAGGGAAAGGCCATAAAGGGAACCGAATGCAGATACTCCGCATATGCCTGACCAAAGCGCAGCTGCATCTCTTTTTCTTCGATGATTTTTATGTAGGCTATGCCGAGTATCAGGCCGAACAGCAGAGAAAACAAACCGGTGAGCAATCCGCCAAACCAGATCCCCAGGGCCAGAAAATATATATTGGTCCCCAGTTCAATGGGATTACGACACCAGCTGTAGGGTCCGGTGGTGACCAGGCTGGTGGTCGGGGCAATTGGGGCCGGTGACCCCTTTCCTTTGCGCCAGAGTTCGACAAGTCCCCAGGTCATCAACGAGATGGAAATCAGCAGGGCTGCACTCATGATGACCAGCTCCGGGAAACGCGGCAGGTGCAGCGGGATAAAGCTGCTCAGATACCGGGAGAACAGGACGATGCAAAGGGGCGACAGGATGAGGAAAATCAGGATGCCGGGGACCATGGCAACCGCTCGCTGCAGAGGAGAATACTCCTTGCAGGTAAATCGCAGGAAAAAGCTGATGATGGACTTCATAGGCCAGGTTCTCCGACATAAGATATGGATGACTAGAGTACGCAGCCGGCTCCGCACATCGGCAGGTCCATGTGCATTCTGCGGCTTTTTCGGAGCACAGACAGTAAACGGAAGAGATATTAATTTCAACAATGAAGATGTCTCAGCGAAAAACCGCTATTCAATATGACCGCAATGTAAAGGGTACATGGGTCGTTTAACCAAAGGAGCCGACAGCGGCTCCAGACAGTAAAAAGGAGAAAACAGTATGGGAACATGGAGGTTGTTCATTCTATTGACTGGAGTGTTCATGGTATTTTCACTGCGGGCGGGCCCAGCCTTTGCAAAAAGCAGCCATGATATTCCGGAATTTTCCGTCCCGCCCCCTCCATTCTCAGAAGACATATTTCCATGCTCGGATTGCCATGGTGATATGGAAACAAACCCGGAACGGCGTGAGCTGGAAGAACACACCGACATTGTGGCAATGTTCGACCATGCCAGTGATCAGCGCTGGTGCCTGGACTGCCACAACCCGGACGATCGGGACAAACTGCGACTGGCCAGCGGCAAACTTATCACCTTTGAAGAATCCTATTACCTCTGCGGTCAGTGTCACGGCACAATCTTCCGGGACTGGAAGGCCGGGGTTCATGGAAAACGGACCGGCGAGTGGAATGGGAAAAAAGTCTATCGCCTCTGCGTGCATTGCCATAATCCTCATTCACCACGCTTCAAACCCCTGAAGCCGCTGCCGCCTCCCAAGAGACCGGAAGAAATCCAGAATCGACATCTCACAAATGATCAAATCCCGAGCAATCCGCTGGATGCTTTAAAGCTTGATGTTACAAAGTGATGGAGACCCATGAAAAAGAATAAAAGAATAACCCGTCGAACTTTTCTCAAGGGAACCGCCGCCGGTGCGGCCGGCCTGGCCATTCCGGTCGGCACGGCCGATGCCTCGGTTTGGGAGGCCTTTTTCCAGCAGCATTTTAAGGAAATGGATGATGATGAAAAAGCCACAGTCATTGCCCGTCTGGAAAAGGAATATAAAAAAAGATATAAAAAGGACTTTTCCATCAAAACGACCGACGCCCTGCCCGGGGTTCTGTTCGGTTACGGCCTGGACCTGTCCCGATGCATCGGCTGCCGCCGCTGCGTGTATGCCTGTGTCAAAGAAAACAATCAATCCCGCGATCCCCAGATCCAGTGGATCACCGTCCTGCGTTTCGAAAAAGGGGAAAAATTTGTCAGCAACCTGGAGGAGGCGGATAAATACTACTATCCCGAAAAAGTCCCCGAAGATGAGTATTTTTACATGCCGGTCCAGTGCCAGCAATGCGAGAATCCTCCCTGTGTCAAGGTCTGTCCGACCAAGGCAACCTGGAAGGAACCCGACGGCATTGTGGTGATTGATTATAACTGGTGCATCGGCTGCCGATTTTGCATGGCGGCCTGTCCCTACGGTGCCCGTCATTTCAATTTAAAAACACCCAGAATCCGGGAAGAAGAGCTCAACACCAATACCCATTACCTGGGGAATCGCCCGCGTTTCCAGGGGGTAGTGGAAAAATGTACATTCTGTGTCCAGCGAACCCGGGGCAATCCAGGCCGCTATCCCGCCTGTGTAGAGATCTGCCCGGTGGGGGCCAGAAAATTCGGCAACCTGCTGGATCCGGAAAGTGAAATCCGCTACTGCATAGAGAACAAAAGGGTATTTCGCCTCAAAGAGGACCTAAACACCTCGCCGAAATTTTATTATTTCTTCGCAACTTAAAGTACCGACCTGGAGGCGTATACTTATGAAAAAAATGAGCAACAACTTTCTGATTCTGTTAAAGGAGATCGGCAAAGGCAATGTCTATTATTTTGCCTGGGTCGCCCTGCTGGGTGTCCTGATATGTGCCGGTGCCGTCGCCTATATACAGCAGCTGACCGAGGGGATGATCGTCACCGCTATCCGTGATCAAGTCTCCTGGGGATTTTATATCTCCAACTTTACCTTTCTGGTCGGCGTTGCCGCGGCCGCTGTTCTGCTGGTTGTGCCCGCATACCTCTATAATTTTAAACCGATTAAAGAGATTGTCCTCTTTGGTGAGCTTATGGCCGTTGCCGCGATCACCATGTGCATCATGTTCGTGGTCATCGACATGGGCCGGATAGACCGTCTCTGGCACGTACTCCCTTTCATTGGCCGAATGAATTTTCCGTCCTCACTGCTGGCATGGGATATCATTGTCTTAAACGGCTATCTCTTCATCAACCTGACGATTACCTTTTACGCTCTGTACAAGATGGCCAACAGTAAAGAGTATAATCTCAACGTCATTAAGCCCCTGATCATCCTGTCGATCCCCTGGGCGGTAAGTATTCATACCGTCACCGCCTTTCTGTACAACGGCCTGTCGGCCCGACCGTTCTGGAACGCGTCCATCCTGGCGCCCCGTTTCCTGGCCTCGGCCTTCTGTTCCGGCCCGGCGATCATGCTGATCGTTTTCCAGATCATCAGAAAGGTCTCCAAGATCGAGATCGAGAACAAGGCGATTTTCAAAATTGCCGAACTGATGGCCTATGCGATGGGTATTAATCTGTTCCTGCTGGCCGCCGAGTTCTTTAAAGAATTTTACTCCGGCAGTGTACACCTGGCACCGATGGAATACCTGTACTTCGGGCTCCACGGCAACGATAATCTGGTTCCGTGGATGTGGTCGGCCATGGCCTTCAACGTGACCGCCTTTTTTATATTTCTCCGGCCGCAGACCAGGGAAAATCTATTTACCCTAAATATCGGCTGCGTGCTGATAATAACCGGTATCTATATTGAAAAGGGTATGGGGCTGATCATTCCCGGATTTATCCCCGGCACCCTGGGTGAGATCTATCAGTATAGTCCGACCATGACGGAGAAGGTGATTTCCATCGGTGTATGGGCTACCGGTGCCCTGATTTACACCTTCCTGCTGAAACTGGCCATTCCGGTCTATACGGGAGACCTGCGATTTTACAAAAGAGAGGAAGCCGTAGAGGCAACCTGAGGCCGCAACAAGCCCATCTTTCCGGATCCGGGAAGATGGGCTTTCCCGGGTATAAAACCGGAGTTGTAAATTTTTCAGTAACCGGGCCTGATCCGGAGAAAGGAGGGGAATTTGGGGATTCCGGATGCATATAATCCGTAATACTTGAAGGTAATCGTTGCGCCGACAGGCGGTGGATTGTCCCGCTGGGCGTCGCTGAAACCGGTTCCGATCTTAAATTGTGTTGCATCCGGCAGCTCCACAAGCAGTGAACCCATTCGTCCCAGATTTCTGCCCGTTCCCTGAATATGGGCAATGACCACCGCCTCCGTATCAAGGTAACTTTTGACCTTTAAGATCTCCCGGCTGCGGCCTGTTGTGTAGAGGGCATCCGGCTTTCTGACAATCAATCCCTCGCCGCCCAGGGCCTCCATCCGCTTCAGTTCAACTTTAAGCTCATCTGGATCTCTGACCGGCTTCTGCACAATGACAAAGGCAAACCGGGAGGGGTGTTTTTTAAACCAGTCCGTCGCCCTTTGCAGCCGCTGAAGAAATCCTCCCGGCGTACGGGGTACATCAAATATGGCAAACTTCAGCTCCAGCCAGCCGTCATGGGGTTGCTGTTTCTTGACAATGGACACGGTTTTCTCAAACGTGCCCCGGCCACCCCAGAGCTCCCCTTCCAGAGGAAATGGAGGAAGATTGCGGGTAAAGGCGGCAGGCGGATACAGACGATTTCCATTTTTGCTGAGCATCTGTTGACCGTCCCAATATCCGCGAACTCCGTCCAGTTTTTCACTCATCAGCCAGCCGCTGACATCAATACCTTCCGAATAAACCTGGGGCAGCATAATATCCAGGGCATGGGCATTCAACGGCAGGCATAACAGGG
>CAZPXI010000194.1:3703-5271 GCA_964590715.1 uncultured Desulfobulbus sp. | reverse complement strand
CTGCAGACCCGTCTGCAGGCGATGACCTTTATTATTGTCCTGCTGCCCATGCTGCTGGCCAGCTGGAGTTCGCTGTATTTATTGAAGAAACATCTTGTTGCTGATATGCACGGTCAGCTTCGGGCCTCGATTTCAGCCGCAAGTTTAAGTTACCACCATGAGATGAGCCGGGTGGAACGGGCGATCATGGCTATTTCTCTCAGCAATACCGTCAAGACCACCCTGCGCCTGGAGATCTTCGGCCAGCTGAAGCGGGAACTTGATCAGCTTGCCGGACAGTATGAGCTGGATTTTCTGCTTATCACCGACGGGTTGGGCGATATCCAGGTCAGTCTTTTTCCCGGATTTGAGCTGACTCGGGACCTGTATTCCCATCCTGGACTCTATAAGGCGATGACTCAGGGCGTCTATTCCGGAACCATGCTGGAAGAGAATACCACGATATTGCATTTCCTTGAGTTGAAAGGAAAGAATATTGATTACGCCCCCATCGTCACTATTGAAGCAGCTTCGCCGATCATTGTTCGTGACCGGATTATCGGCTATATCCTCGGCGGAATAATGGCGACCGGTAATCAGAAGTTGATGTCGGCGCTGCAGGAATCGGCCGGCTGTCAGGTAACTCTGGTCGCCGGCAACCGGGTTGCCGCCGTCAGCGGAGTCGACGCCGGGCAACCCGATCGTGGGTACCGTTTTCCCGGAGTACTCGATTATCAGAAACCTCAGTCCTCCGCTGAGCATTTGCACAAGCTCATCTCGGTTTATGGTGCAGGCGAAACCGTGTTTGAGTATCACCCCCTGGAAATGCCGGGTGAGGATTCGATGATTGCCCTGGTTTGTTCATATTCTCTGGACAGATTTTCTCGTTTGCTGGCCAATATTCGAAGCTCAATGATCGGTATCTTCATCGTCGCCATGCTGTTGGCTGTAATGTTGACAAGTCTTATGTCACGTTCTATCGCCGCCCCCCTGCATCGGTTGACCAGGGCCATGGGCAAGATGCGGAAACAGGGCATCTATGAGCCTCTGTCGATGGGTCGTGATGATGAAATCGGTGAACTGGTCACCGGATACAACCAGATGGTCACCACTATTGACGAGCGGATCTCCGATCTGAACCAAGAGGTTGAGCAGCGAAAAAAAGCGGAACATCGCCTGGCTGCCGAATCGGAACGACTGCATGTCACTTTGCAGTCCATTGCCGATGCGGTGATGGCGGTGGATATTGAGGGCAGGGTTGTCCTGCTCAACAGGGGTGCAACGGAGTTGATCGGCTGCAGCGAGGAAGATGCCTGGGGCGGACGGCTGGAAGAGTTTTTCAGTGTCAAGAGTCTCCGTACCGGTAAGGCGGTTGAAAACTTACTCGCCCCTATTCTTGAGCACAACAGGCCGCGGCTGGCCGAAGGCGACCTGTTGTTGACGACTCGTGAGGGTCGCGAGATCCAGGTGACCGAGAGTTGTGCGCCGCTGACCGACAACAGCGGCCGGGTTATCGGCGCGGTTATTGCCTTTCGCGATGTCAGTGATCAGCGGCTGATGGAAGAAGAGCTGGCAAAAACAAAGAAACT
>CAZPXI010000194.1:0-3603 GCA_964590715.1 uncultured Desulfobulbus sp. | reverse complement strand
GCGATGTCAGTGATCAGCGGCTGATGGAAGAAGAGCTGGCAAAAACAAAGAAACTTGAATCCGTTGGCGTGCTGGCCGGTGGCATAGCCCATGATTTCAACAATCTGTTGACTGCTATCCTGGGCAATCTTTCCCTGGCCCGGCTGGAGGCCGTCGGTCGTGATGAGCTCTATCAGCATCTTATCGATGCCGAAAGGGCCAGTCTGCGGGCCAGGGATCTGACCCTGCAGTTGTTGACATTCTCCCGTGGTGGGGCTCCGGTAAAACGCAGCGTGGACCTGTCCGGGTTGATCAGGGAATCAGCTATTTTTGTTGCCCGTGGAACCCGGGTTCAGCTGAACTTCGCCCTTGCTGCGGATCTTCGGCTGGCCATTGTCGATAAAGGACAGATCGGCCAGGTTATCGATAACCTGGTGATTAACGGAATCCAGGCCATGCCTGAAGGTGGGACGATAACCGTCAGCGCGGTGAATGCCGAAGTTACGGCAGAGACCCCTTTGCCGCTGGTTCCGGGAAAGTATATCCGGATCACGGTGGAGGACTGTGGATGTGGAATTGAAGATGAAGTACTGGAGAGAATCTTTGATCCCTATTTCACAACCAAAGAATCCGGCAATGGCCTGGGCCTTGCCATCTGTTATGCCGTTGTCAGTAAACACGGCGGTTACATCGGGGTTCGGTCGAAGGTGGGAGAGGGGACGATTTTTGATATTTACCTGCCTGCCGTGAGAGAGGATGTGAGCTCGGACGAACCGCTTGCCGCAATTGAGCCTGGTACGATACGGAGTGGCGGCCGCATACTGGTGATGGATAACGAACAGATGGTTCTCAGGGTCTTGAAGTCCATGCTGAAGACCCTGGGCTATACGGCCCGGTGTGTAGAGGACGGGCTGGAGGCCATACGGGTATATCAGCAATCCATGGGCACGGATTCAGCCTTTGATGCCGTTATCTTTGATCTGACCGTTCCCGGCGGCATGGGCGGGGAAGAGGCTGTTCAACGGTTGCGGGCCATTGATCCGTCGCTGACGGCCATTGTTTCAAGCGGGTATTCCGGTCATGCGGTTATGGCTGATTACGGCAAATACGGCTTTGACGGCGTTGTTGCCAAGCCGTATCGATTGAGTGAACTGTCACAGGTCCTGCAGACAACCCTGGTGAGGCGTGCTAAGGCGGGCAAGTCCGCAGGTTTTTAGGCTGTAGGCTGTTAGCAAAGGATTAAAAAAAGAGCAGCCCTGACAGCCTTCATCCCGAACAACCTATTGCTTTGACGAGCAAAAAACGAATTAACGCTCTCGGGGTCTACGCTACCTGTTTTTTTATGATAGAAGTTGAGGAGTAAGGCATTAAAGAGTTAACAGGGCAAGAATCAGACGGGTAAGGTCGGTCATGTCCCGGAGGCTGACCTGTTCTCTTGTGGAATGAACATGGGTCATGCCGGTTGCAATGATGGCGGTTTCAAGGCCGTAACCGTTAAAGATGTTGGCATCACTGCCGCCGCCGGCCACCTCTAAATCGAGTTCCATATCGATTGCCCGGGCCGCCCGTTCAACCTCGGCGATGACTGCATCTTCCCTGTCAAGCCGCATCAGGGGAAAGTCAAGTTCCGCCTTGAAATCAACCGACGGTATTCCCCTGGCTGTGCCGGTAGGATCCTGCCAGTCGGCTATTGTCTGCCCAAAGCTCTCTTCCACCTCTCTGGTCAACTGATCAAGCCTCGGTTGTGAATGACTGCGCACTTCACCCTCTATAACCACTTTTTCCGGGACAATGTTTGAGGCGGTTCCGCCCTGGATGGTGCCGAAGTTGACCGTGCTCTGCTCATCAATCCTGCCGCAGGGAGCCTGAGCCAGTGCCTGCCCGGCAAGGATAATGGAGTTGATTCCCCATTCCGGGTGAAGACCGGCATGGGCTGCAACCCCGTACACCGTGATGGAGAGCCTATTGGAAGCCGGGGCTCCGATGATCACCCGGCCGAATCCGCTTGAATCCAGGGCGTAGCCGAATTTTGCCCGAATGTGTTCGGGGTTGAGGGCCTTGGCCCCGAGCAGGCCGATCTCTTCACAGGTGGTGAAGATGATTTCAACCGGACGAAAGGGCAGGTCGTGCTCACGGATGACCCGCATGGCCTCGATCAGTGCAGTTATGCCTGATTTGTCGTCACTGCCGAGGATCGTGTCGCCGCTACTGGTAAAGATATCCCCTTTTCGTTGTACTTGTACACCGGTTCCCGGTTGTACCGTATCCATGTGGCAGTTGAAAAAGAGCGGCTCCTGCTCTGTTGTTCCTGCAAAGCGAAAAAAAAGGTTACCGCTTTCCGACCCGGTCACGGGTGCGGAATCATCTTCAAAGGATTCATTCGGGTTAAGGGCGGAAAATATTTTTTTAAGCTCAACAGCCATCTTTCCTTCCAGCCGCGAGGGGCTGTCGGTTTCACAGAGCTGAACAAAGGTGTCGGCCAGCCGGTTTTGATCTATTGTTATATTTTTCATGCTATCCGTAACAGGACGACCGCATGGGCGCTGATACCTTCGCCGCGTCCGCTGTAGCCCATTTTTTCGGTGGTGGTTGCCTTGACATTTATGGTGGTTGCCGGCGTGTTGCAGGCGCGGGCAAGATTGTGCCGCATCTGTTCCAGGTATGGGGCCAGTTTCGGGCGCTGACAGACAATGGTGAGATCGGCATTGCCCATGCTGTAGCCTCTTTGTCTAGCCAGTCCAAAGGCATGTTCAAGCAGATGCAGGCTGTTTATGTCCTTATAGCGGTCATCGGAGTCGGGAAAATGTCTGCCGATGTCACCTTCGCCCAGGGCGCCGAGGATGGCGTCGATAAGGGCGTGGCTGGCCACATCGGCATCGGAATGGCCGAGCAGGCCAAGGGGAAAATCAATGGTTTCACCGCCGAGGATCAAGGGGTGGTCCTCGACCAGCCGGTGGGCATCAAAACCGTGACCGATACGTATCATGGGCTGCTCTCCAAGCAGGCTGCGGGCAATCTTCAGGTCACCCGGCCGGGTAATTTTCATATTCTGCTCTTCACCGGAAACAATGGCAACCGGAATGCCCGCATGCTCAAGCAACGAGGCCTCGTCCGTGCCTGTAAACCCGTCTCGTTCTGCGACCTGATAGGCCTGTTCAAGGAGATGGCGCCGTGCGCCTTGCGGGGTCTGGGCCCGATAGATTCCGGCCCGCTCGATGGTACGAACGATGGTATCGTTTGTGTCCACCTGTTTGAGGGTATCGTTGACCGGAACCGCTGCAATAACGGCGCCGTGCTCCCGTACACCTTCAAGGCAGTCCTCAATGAGATCGGTTCTGATAAGCGGCCGGGCACCATCGTGAACCAGAACCAGTTCAATGTCAGCTGGCAGGGCGTTAAGGCCTGCCTGTACGGATTGCTGGCGGGTGGCTCCACCACGGGCAAGGAGAATTTTGTTGATTTTTTCAGGGGAAATATACTGCCGGAGGAGGTTTTGTACCTGATCATGGTGATCGGCGGCTACGGCCAGGGCTATGCAGTGAATCTCCGGATAGCCCAGGAAGGCCTTGACGGTTCGAATCAGAATCGGTTCTCCGGCCAGCTCCAGGAATTGCTTGGGTTGGT
>CAZPXI010000193.1:0-5274 GCA_964590715.1 uncultured Desulfobulbus sp. | reverse complement strand
GTATCCTCAATGGAAAAAAGCTTTCGCTTGATCTTGTGGAGGATCTTATCGATGTTATGTTCACCTCTTCTGACCCCTGCAATCATGTTGATGACTTTGTCATACTCTCTGCCGCCAAAACCCACCTGAACCAGCTCGTCGAGTTCTTCGATCATGAGTTTTGCCTCTGAACTGATTTCCATGGTCGCTTCAAGCAGTTCATCAAGCAGCTCCTTGATCTCTTCGGGAACCACCATGACCCGGCTGGTTAGAATTTGACTGATTTTCTCCGTGTTATCGGCAAGGGCGTCCTGGTCACGGAGCAGGGTTAACAGGTCACGACGGTCCACGGGCAGGAACAGAGTTTTTGGCATGTGCAATCGAAATTCACTTTTCAGCTTGTCCGCTTCGGTTTCAACTCGATCTATCTGCTCGGCAAAGTCGGCAACCAGTTCCTGCTTATTGCGGTAGAGCGCATCAAACAGGGGGGGGAGTAGACAGACACAGGAGAATACCTTTCGCATATGCTCCTGAATCGGTTTAAACGGCGATTTTCTCAAGAGCCCGGACAGCGGACTAGTTGACTTTATGGCCATGGTTGAAAAACCTCCTGTTTTTCGTGGTCCCGGATTTTTACCTGAACTTCAAGTAGGTCTATCTTTGATTTTGATTCTGCCTTATACCTGAACCCGTGACGGAAAACGAATATATTATCGTGTAATGCCTTGCAGGCAGATGAATAAATTAACTTTTGCCGCGTTGATTATGTTGTAGCCGGCAGTCACCCCGCGGTTCAGGTGACCGTTCACGAATTCAGATTATACACAAAAAATATGTCAAGCACTACCTAAGGAATAGAAATTAAATAACCTGAACATCTCGCATCT
This sequence comes from uncultured Desulfobulbus sp., assembly GCA_964590715.1. Taxonomy (GTDB): domain Bacteria; phylum Desulfobacterota; class Desulfobulbia; order Desulfobulbales; family Desulfobulbaceae; genus DRLX01. The sequence goes on along the minus strand of CAZPXI010000193.1, from coordinate 4,408 downwards.
CATCTTCAGGTCAGGTTTGACCGCTCTTCAATCGCGAAATCCTCATCGTAGCCCTGCTACGTCTGCGGTTTCGTTCAATCAGATCGATCAAACCTGACCTAAAGCTGAGCACGATATTGTCCACGTTATTTAATCTCTGTTCCTAATCGACTTGATCCATTTCACCAATAATATTTATGAGGGGTTCGGCCGGGTAGGAAATCGGAACTATGCGATTATTAATCTCAACAAACAGGCTTGGGCCTTCGGGGCGGCCGCTGTAAATGATATGGTGATTTTTAATTTCGCCGACATTGCTCCACATGCTTCCCGTTGAATGCAGGGGGGTGTGGCCGACGATAAACGGTGTGCGTTTGGGTAGGTTCAGGCTTTTACGGAAACGTTTGACATCCCCTTTGCCGTATCCTGCAAAATAATTGGAACGTTTCAGGCGGCTGTTGGTGATATCCTGAGCGAGTTCCGGGAAAGATCGTATGTTGATCAGCTCCGACCCGCTTGTTTTTCTCCTGGGCGGGCCTGCATGACAGGCGACAAAGTCATCGGATTTGATGACCAGGGGGAGGAGATCATAAAATGTTTCCATGGCGGAAACATATTCATTGCCGCGAAGCTCACCTAGACGCCTGCGCAGCAGGCTGCCCTGGCAAATGCCGTTTTTACAGATACCGGGATCGAAGCTGTCATGGTTGCCCCGCAGATAAAAAACATTGGCCGGAAACCGTTTTTTCAGGCTCAGAATGAGATCCATCATCAGGATGGAGCTGTCCATGTCTTCCATTTCACCTGGAAGTTCAGAATGAACCGCATCGCCGAGAATAATCAGACAGGCGCTCTCGCTTTCAATACCGTCAAGGAATTTGTTTTCGCTTAAAATTTTGAGCAGGTTGTCGACCATTCCGTGCAGGTCGCCGACAATAATGGGTGCTATGTTCTCCGGCAGTTCAATCAGGCCCCCAGGCTGCCCGGAGTCATCTTTTGGACGATAGGGTTCCTGTTTGAGAATCTCGTTGACCGATTGCAACAGATCCAGAGCAGGTTCCTTCGGTAACACCGCTACAGGGCCACCATATAGCAGGCGGATCTGCCTGAGCGCCTCATAACGTCTGGTTTCATTACGCTCTTTTCTGTCACTGTCTTCAAAACGGATGATTTCAACCCGCCTGTGATCATCCAGCGGCGTAATGATGAGATCTCCACGTTCGTTACTGATGCTGACATGTCTTTTGCCGACACTCTTGGGGAAGTTAAACAGGTTTTTATATTTTTTATTGGACCGGCCGATCATGACCGTATCACCGACTCGGATGCGGGCAAAACCGCAGAGGTTGGAACCGTAGGTGGAGGGCGCGGTCACCAGCCAGTTTTTACGGAGGTGTTTTTTACGAATTCCAAAAGGGATCTCCGGATAAAATCGGAGGAGTTGTTTGCCCAGCTTCAGCTCAAGGGGCTTGCCGTCATAGGCAACCCGACTTTCCCGGTCTATTTCCTGCCACTGGTCCGACGGGGTAAACCAGTTGATGGGATATCGGCGCAGGAGCAGCCATTTCCAGCCGGCCACCGTGGTCAGACTGGGTTTGGGGCGTGATTCCGGTGAAAGCCATCTCGGCTTGCCTGGATCCTTTTTTTCAACAATGCACATGGGGGGTTGATCCAGGTTTTCTCTGATATAGACCTGCATTTTTTTCCGGTGCATGTAGAGGGCAACCTGCTGGTAGATGGCCAGTTGTCGTTCAACAATCTCCAGGGAGAGATCTTTGTCCACTGGGAAATACCCTTCACTGTGGCGAACTTGTCTCTGTTTAAAAATGGTTTCTGCAGGAGGGAGCAGAAATTCAAAGATATACCGGTTGCGCCAGTCGGTCTGGAATATGTGACGACTTTCCGGTGGAATTTGAATTCGCTCCAGTTCAAGTTGCAGGGGCTCAGGTGCCTCAAGCCACTCTTTGTCAAACACGGTCAGCCCTTCTGCGCAGCCGACAAAGGGAAAGCCGAGATGTACTTCGCGGGGTCGATAGGTCAGGGAACGATCTTTCCACCAGCCCTTACGGGACAGATCAAGGTAACCCTCATTGGGCCATCCATGAATTTTGTTGATATAATGCGTTTTACCAGCTCCCGGAGGCCCGGTGACGACCAGTTGGATAAAGGTTAATTCGGCCGGGAGTTGCACGCCTCGTACTTCCTGAAGCGAGGTTATGGGCTTAAGTTTTTTCTTTAACGGGTCAAGCATGGATGGTGTATTGCACTCCGTTTACCAACATGGATTCTGGAGAGTTTGGTATGCGGCATAAATTACCGCATCTGTCAGGCCTTGTCGTCTGATTTTTACGTCAGGGTCGATGAAAAAAGAAAATCAAGTTATATCCAGTTGTTCGATGTTTGACTTCTTTGGGCTCTTGACATGAAAAATGCCAATTGGTATGAAGAGGAGTATACGAGTTTTCATTTTTTTTACCAAGTATGCACTGTGTCCCGGTATGGGACATTTCTATTATTATTTATACTCATTATTCAATGAAATATTTTTTTCAAAGCCTTCTGATTGTTCTCTGTTCACTTGTTCTTCAGCACCCAATCCAGGCCCAGGCTGCGGAAGATGATGTGTTGACCACCATTGATCAGGCCGTCAAACAGTACAACACGGGCGACTTTGCCGGTGCAGCATCCAATCTGGACTATGCCGCTCAGCTGGTGCGACAGAAGAAGAGTGAGAAGATGAAGGAACTGCTGCCGGAACCGCTTACCGGGTGGCAGGCGGGTGAGGCCAGCTCTCAGGCAATGGGTACGGCTGTTTTCGGCGGCGGGGTAACGGTGGGCCGGGAGTATAGCAAGGGGGCATCACGGATCAATGTGGAAATTATTTCCGATTCTCCGGTTCTGCAGTCGGTGTTGATGATGCTCAATAATCCGATGTTTGCAGGGGCAGGCGGCGGTAACCTGAAGACCATCAAGGGCCAGCGGGCCATCATCAAGTACAACGGAACCAACCGCAGCGGCGATATCAATATTGTCGTTGCCGGTCGCTTTATGGTGACTATCAAGGGCAATCAGGTCGATCAGGCGGATCTTGTTGCCTATGCAGAGGCCATTGATTATCAGGCGCTGACCAAATATTGATGATGAACACGCAGGCCGAGAGGTGTAGTAAGGACAACCAGGATAAAAGATAAAAAAGTTCTCCCGGGGAGTGCCGATGAGGTTTTTCCTGTGCGAGATGAGCCCCCTGTTACTTTTGGTTAAGAATTGGCCTTCTTCCTGTAGCAGGGGGATTTTTTTATGGAGTCAGGAGGGCATGCATGGGAAAGGAAAAGGCTGACGCTTTGCAACAGTACAATCGCCCGGTCACGGATGAGGCTATTTTCAAGGTAAGTAAGGAAATCGTGGTCAAATTTATTGAGGCCGGTCGTCTGACCCCGGCCACTTTTGATGAGACCTTTAAGCGGGTCTACACAACCGTTAAGCGAACTGTGCGGCCGGACGGTAATGACTGATTGTGTTTTAGATCCGGCCCTGAACCGGGTTCCGGAATCCTGCCGTCATATCCACATTATGGGAATCTGCGGAACCGGCATGGCGGCCCTGGCCGGAATGCTGCAGGAACAGGGCTTCCGGGTGACCGGTTCGGACGAAAATGTGTACCCGCCGATGTCGAATTTTCTTGCGGATCTGGGCATTGATGTCATGGCCGGATACGACGCTGGAAACCTTGATCCAATGCTGGATCTGGTGGTGGTCGGCAACGTGATTAGGGCTGTGAACCCTGAGGCGGTTGCCCTGGCCGAACTGCATATCCCCTATGTTTCCATGCCCCAGGCCCTGGGCCATTTTTTCCTTGCCCGTCACCTGCCGCTGGTTGTTGCCGGTACCCATGGCAAAACCACAACTTCCTCGCTGCTGGCCACGGCCCTGTACCGGGCCGGGGACTCGCCGGGATTTATGATTGGCGGTATTGTTGAAGCTTTTGGAAAAAACTACCGCATCGGCACTGGCGACTATTTTGTGGTCGAAGGGGACGAGTATGACACCGCTTTTTTCAACAAGGTGTCTAAATTCCTTCATTACAGGCCGCATCATACCATTCTCACCTCCATCGAATTTGATCATGCCGATATCTTTCCGGATCTTGAGGCCATCAAGGCTTCCTTTACCCAGTTTGTTGCCCTGATACCAGAGAATGGTTCTCTGGTTGCCTGCATGGATGATCCGGTGGTGGCCGAAATTGCCGCTCAGGCATCTTGTCCGGTCTTGTCCTATGGTGTCGGTGCCGATAACCTGTACCGGATTGGTGAGCTTCAGGTCAATGGACTGATCTCAAGCTTCACCGTCTTTAAACAGGGACAGGAACTGGGGAGCTTCACTCTGCCGCTGCCGGGTCTGCATAATGGACTCAACGGAACAGCGGTCGTGG
>CAZPXI010000192.1:0-5281 GCA_964590715.1 uncultured Desulfobulbus sp. | reverse complement strand
GTTGAGGAGGATTACGTGCCGGAATACAAGTCAAAACCGTACAGCCATGTTGTCAGGATTCTTTTGATCCTGATTATCGTTGGAGTGGTTGGGGTTGCCGTCAGGGCCATGGTTCTGCCGAAATCATTTGGCGAATACGGTCACTACAGGGGAACGGCTATCGAAGATGAGATGAAGCGGCCCATTCGCAACGGTACCAATGCCTCTTGCCTGGCCTGTCATCCGTATATCCGGGAAATGCATATGGAAGGTGTCCATAAAACCGTTTCCTGCGAGTTTTGCCACGGTCCTGTTGCCGATCATGTCAAAGACGGCAAGGTTATCGCCAAACTGCCCAAAAAACAGGGCAAGGAAATCAAAAGACTCTGCCTGCGCTGCCATAACCGGATAATCAGGGCACGGCCCAAGGAGTCGATCAAAATGATCTCCATGCCCCAGCATCTTGAACAGAAGCATGTGCGGGTAGATCATAATTGCAACCAATGCCATAATGTCCACGCACCGCTGATGTGGGTTAAAGAGGCCCGAGCCATTGTCGGCGTAGAGGAGGACAGCAAATGATGAAAGGAATTGAACAAGAGATCTCCCAGGACCGCCGGGCATTTATAAAAAAGGTCCTTGGCGGAACCATAGCCGGCTCCTTATTACTGGTTATTCCCGCCGGTGCTATGGATCTGACAAATATTCCAGAGCAGATTCCCGGTATGCGTGGTGATACCGCTCCTTTTATTACCAACAAAAAGTTCGCCTTTATCGTTGATATCACCCGCTGTATCGGTTGTGGTTCCTGTTGCGTGGCCGATAAAAATGAATATCAGGTGCCCGACGGCATGTATCGAACCTGGGTGGAACGTTACGTAATTGATGATGAAGACAATGTGTACGTTGACAGCCCCAACGGCGGACTGGACGGCTACCAGGAGCCCCGTGAGGATATTCCCCATCCAACCCGCGACACCTTTTTTGTGCCCAAACTCTGCAATATGTGTGAGCACCCGTCCTGCGTCCAGGTCTGTCCGGTCGGTGCCACCTATCAGACCGAAGACGGCTTTGTCCTGATCGACTCCAAGCGTTGTGTGGCTTGTGGGTATTGTGTGCAGGCCTGCCCCTATTCCGTTCGTTTCATCAACCCCGAAACCAAGACCGCAGATAAATGTACCTGGTGTTACCACCGGGTCCGCAAGGGACTCCTGCCCGCCTGTGTCAATGTCTGTCCGGTGCAGGCCCGGAAATTCGGTGACTTGAACGACAGAAATTCCGAAGTATACAAAATCTTGCACCAGCCGCATGTGGTTTCGGTTCTGAAACCGGGTATGGGTAATAAACCGGCGCTCCATTATGTGGGCCTGCGCAGGGAGGTGGTCTAATGAGTCCTGAACATGGAGTTGCAGCAGCAGCTGCTTTGACCAATTATGTTTTTCCTAACGATATCCATGTACACTGGAGCCTGATGATTGTCCTCTACCCGTATATTACCGGGATTGTGGCCGGCGCGTTTATCGTCTCTTCACTCTATCATGTCTTCCATATTGAGTCGTTGAAGCCGGTTTCCCGTTATGCGCTGGTTTTTGCCCTGGCCTTTGTCGCCTTTGCAACCGCGCCGCTTTTAAATCATCTCGGCCATCCGGAACGGGCAATGAGTATGATGCTGACTCCGAACCCGACTTCGGCTATGGCTGGTTTCGGCTACATTTATTCAGCGTATACCATTGTTCTTATACTGGAAATTCTCTTTATTTATCGTCCGACCCTGGTTGCCCTGAAACAGACGGCCACCGGATTTAAGCGTAAACTGTACGTGGCTCTGACATTGGGAAGCGATAATGTGTCGGAAAAATCCCTGGCCCTGGATCACAAAATCATCGCCTTTCTGGCCGCCATTGGTATTCCCATGGCCTGTACCCTGCATGGCTATGTCGGTTTTATATTCGGCGGCGTCAAGGCCAACCCCATGTGGGCCACCCCGCTGATGCCGGTCATATTTCTCCTGTCGGCCAGTGTGTCAGGGATTGCCGGCATCATCTTTTCCTATGTCCTGATCAAGACTTTCACCGGCAGATTTATTGATATGGACTGTGTCCGAACCCTGATCAAGTTTCTCTGGGGTTGTTTTATTCTCGACTTTGTCTTTGAGATGCTCGAGCTTTTTTCTCATGCCTACATGGCAACTCACCACTGGGAGGCCCTGCGCGATCTCTATTTCGGGCCGCTTTACGATACATTCTGGATAGCCCAGGTTGGTATTTTTTCAGTGATCCCGTTTGTAGCGCTTGGGATTCTTTCGCTGGTGAAACTGCCCGACGGAGTCGTGAAGTTTTTCGGTTCACTGGTGTCGCTGATGATTCTTGTTCAGGTGTTGCTCATGCGCTGGAATGTCGTTATCGGCGGTCAGCTAATGTCCAAAAGCGAGCGCGGTCATACGATTTTTCGACCGGAATGGTTTGAGAAGGAGGGGATTATGGTCTCTATCGTTATCATGCTTCTGCCCATCATCTTTCTCTATATTCTCAGCAAGGTTTTTCCTTTCTGGCTTGATGATGAACCGGCAGCAAAGAGGCAGCCTGTCTGAAGGCCGCCCTGCTCAACAATGGTTGCTTTGCACAGAACAAAAAAAATCCAAGAACAATACAAGATAAAAGGAGGGTAACGCGTTGAATACAAGGAGGTAAGATTGCAGATACGATTTGTCTGCTGGTAATTCCATGAGTGAATTGCATTATTAAGAGGCTCATATCAGGAGGAAACTGAATGAAACATTTGAAAAAAACATTTTGTATTGCGGTTCTTGGACTTTTTTTTGCCGGTTCAGCATTTGCAACGACTGAGCAGTCAAAAAATACCCAGGACGAGACTGTAAAGGCGATTAACGTAAAATGTGTGAACTGCCATTTAAAAGAAAACTCTTCACTGGTGAAACAATGGCAGCATTCGCCCCATGCCGCCGCCAAAGACGGCCAGATCGGCTGTTATAACTGTCATGCCGCCAATAAGGGTGAAGAGATCGGCTATGACCATGAAGGTGCTTTTATAAAGACCATCCTTTCTCCCCTGGACTGTAATTACTGCCATGAGCGTGAAGTAAAGGAAATGGTCAACTCGCACCATGCAACCGCAGGCGAGATTATGGCCTCTCTTGATAACGTGGTCGGTGAGGTTATCTGTTCCATGGAACCGACTAAGGCCGACGTTGTCAACGGATGCTGGCAGTGCCACGGCGGGATTATTAAAATAAAACGGGATAAGGACGGCAAGCCGCTCAAGAATGAGGCCAAAGCCGTCATGATCGACTATATGACCTGGCCCAACACCGGGATTGGCCGGATCAACCCTGATGGCTCCAAGGGATCCTGTATGGCCTGTCATTCGAAGCATTCCTTCCGGGCATCGGTGGCCCGTCAGCCGGAAAACTGCGGTAAGTGTCATCTTGGACCGGATCATCCACAAATTGAAATTTACAATGAGTCTAAGCATGGTATCGCCTATGCTTCGGCTGTTCGGGTAGCTGGTGCCAACGGTATGAATATCCTTAAAAACGGGACCTGGGTACTGGGCAAAGATTATTATACCGCGCCCACCTGTTCCACCTGTCATATGGGTGCCTATGTCAAGCTTGACGGGGGAATTGCTCCGAACACCCATAACGTTGGTGATCGTATTTCCTGGACCCTGCGTCCAAAGGTTTCCGTCAAGCTGAATCGCGCCATCTTCACCGATGGAACCGTGGCTGATATTCCCGGTGATATCGCTCCGCAGGTCGGCCAGAAGGCGACCTATAAAACCTTTATTGTCAAAGATGGTAAGTTTAAGAAGGTCAAGGCGGAAAAACAGGTGGCCAAGGTTCTGTCCTGGGAAGATCGGCGTAATAACATGAAGGGTGTCTGCAAATCCTGTCACAGCATGCAGCAGATTGATAACTTTTATACCCAGTTTGATTCCCTGGTAGTTACCTATAATGAAAAATTTGCCAAACCTGCCCAGAGCCTGTACAAGATGGCTATGAAGGACGGCCTGATTTACGGATCTACCTTTCATACCGAACTGGGTTGGATCTGGTGGGAGATCTGGCATCATGAAGGACGTCGTGCCCGGCACGGTGCAGCGATGAATGGTCCTGATTATACCCATTGGCATGGAATGTACGAAGTTGCCAAACATTTCTACTTCAAGTTTATACCGGAGCTGATGCGGCTTGCCGAGGAGAAAAACATGAAGGCCAAGTACGAGAAGGCTGTGAATGAGATTCTTGCCAGACCTGAACATCAGTGGTATAAAAAAGGCTTTGATGCCGAGACCATGAAGGCCATTAAGGCTGAGGCGGCTGAACGTTACGGAGATAAGAAGTAACAGCTTTTCGGACCGTTATTTAAAGCGAAACAGCGCCCCGGTTTCCTTTGTGGAAATCGGGGCCTTTTTTTTATAGAGAACGTATACACATGGAGTGTGAAAAAATGGGGTTACAACACAGGTTGATATTGCTTGTTGCCACGGTCATGCTGGTTATTATTGTTCCTTTTTCTGCCGGGGCGAAAGCAAGTGACACCCTCCTTGCCGACGTGATCTCCTTAAAACTGGGCATCGGGAATTACGTGATAGGAGAACAGCTTAATGCGGTTCAAAAAAAGATCGCCCTCCAGCACCCTGTGGAAGGGGCTTATGAGGGAACCTATAAATTTGTCGATAATGACCTTTATATTGTTGTCGATACTACGACCGACAGGGTGCTGGCTCTGTATAAGCGGAATAAGAAGGCGGATAAAAAGCAGTTGAAAGCGATGGTTGTTGAACTCATGGGGCTTTTCGGCGCCCCGACGACCATGGCCCATGACAAGATACTCTACTGGGCCTTTAACAGGCACGGTGCAGTCTCGGAAGAAGATTTTAACCGGGCTAAAGAGGCAAAGCAGACCCCGGGACTCGGTATTATTGCTACTGTAAAGCTCAACTCCGAGATGGAAATCACGCCTGACCCGGTGGAAGAAGAAAAAGCAGCGGCAGAGAAAAATCCCCCCACAACCGGAACCATCTACTTTATTGTTACCTCCGATCCCCTGGTGAAGGAATTTATGGCTGCCAGGCAGTAATATCATCGTAGAATCAAGGGGAGTTGTCGATTCTATTTTCCAGGGTTTGACTTTTTCCTCACACTCGGCTATATTTCTCCGGTTTTATAGGCTGTTGTCTTCCGTCTCGGAAAGAGGTCAGCCTTTTCTTTTATAATTACCTTTAATCAGGAGTTATTCATGGCCAGTGTGGTAGTGGTCGGCACCCAGTGGGGTGACGA
>CAZPXI010000191.1:0-5295 GCA_964590715.1 uncultured Desulfobulbus sp. | reverse complement strand
CCCTTAACCTGCCTTAAGGCATCCATTCTTGGCCTGGAATGGGAAGTAACCGACAAAGGACTTGACCAGTTCAACAGCCAGATAGCCGAAGTCCGGGAACAGTTAATGGGCAACAAATCAGCCCAGATATTAATTCAGGGGCTCCAGGCCCTTGGTGGCTATATCACAGACGAACGAGTAAAAGCCCATCCCGAGGCGTTCAGCCTGCTCCATTCATTCTATGACGGACTGGAGTTACTCCTTAGAGATGACGAGATCAACGAAGAAGAACAGCAGAACATCCTCATCGACCGGGTAAACCGCTTAAACAGCCTCAAATCCATCATTGCCGCTGGTTCTGCAGAACAGGTTGAGCATAACATAGCCGACGACATCATTGACGAGGTGATGACACCGGTTGAACAGGAAGAGGTGCCGGAAGTAGACGAGGAACTCCTGGTTGACGACATTCAGGAAGAGAGTGATTCCGAAGGGGACCTGACCTTTGAACTCCCGGAAGAAGACACATCCGAACAAGAGGAACCTGCGGTTGAAACCGTTGCCCGCGCCGCCATGGAAACTGCGGATACAGCCTATCCGAATGATGTCCTGGATCCAAGTGCGATTCAACCGGTCGATGATAAGGTTGCAGATGATTTTATTGAAGAAGAATTAAGTATTGGAACTGAAATCACTCCTGCGCTGGCCGGATCCGAGGAAGAGACTTCCGAGGAAGAGCAACTTGATGGTGAACTTGAAGAAGAACTTGATCTCTTTTTCGCCGGTGATGGTGAAGACACCTTTGTACTTGATGAAGAGCAGGGAGAAGGAGAGGCTGACAGCCTTGAGATTTCCTTCTCGGATGACGACGTTGATGCAGAGTTTAGTGAAATTGCTGAAGAGTCGACAGGATCAGAGGATCTATTTACAGCTGTAGATACAGAGGACGAGGAGTCGACGTTTGCCCCTGCACTGTCGGATACCGACGAAGATGGTGGTTTTGACGAAGACGAAACAGTTGCTGCACTTGATGGAGAGCCCACAGCTGAAATTGACGATAAACTCGACGCCTTCTTCGGTGCTGCTGAAGATTCTGAGGTCGTCTCAGAAGAAACCGAATTCATCAGCGATCAGGAGGAAGACCTCCTGGTTGCCCCGGCGCTTGTAGATGCCGATGATGAAGGTGGTTTTGACGAAGATGAAACGATTGCAGCACTTGATGGAGAACCCACAGCTGAAATTGACGACAAACTCGATGCCTTCTTCGGTGCCGACGATGAACCCGAGGCGGTTGTAGAAGAAACGGAACTCCTCACCGACCAGGAAGAAGACCTCTTGGTCGCCCCTGCCCTGTCAGATACCGATGATGAAAGTGGATTTGACGAAGACGAAACGGTTGCAGCACTTGATGGGGAGCCCACAGCTGAGCTTGATGACAAACTCGACGCTTTCTTCGGTACCGACGATGAAACCGAGGCGGTTGTAGAAAAAACGGAAACAGCAGAAGAGCTCTTTGAAGAAGAGGAAGATCTCCTGGTTGCCCCGGCGCTGTCAGATGCAGACGAAGAGGGAGGGTTTGACGAAGACGAAACCATGGTAACTCTTGATGGAGAGCCCACTGCTGAGATTGATGACAAGCTCGACGCCTTCTTCGGTACCGACGATGAAACTGAGGCGGTTGTAGAAAAAACGGAAACAGCAGAAGAGCTCCTTGAAGAAGAGGAAGATTTCCTGGTTGCGCCAGCGTTTGCCGAAGCCGATGAAGCAGGTGGTTTTGACGAAGACGAAACGGTTGCAGCCCTTGATGGAGAGCCCACTGCTGAGATTGACGACAAGCTCGATGCCTTCTTTGGCGCTGATGAAGAACCGGCAATGTTCGATGAACCCGTGGAAGAACGAACAGAGTCGCTGCAGGCCCTTGCCGTCAGCCTTGCCGCCTTTGCCGTAAGGCCGTCAGCTGAGCAACTTGAGGAGAGTAAAAACCGTGTTCAACAGCTTCAGGAAGAGCCGGAAAGGACAACGGAACGAACAGTTTTACTGCAGCTGCTTCAATCCGTACTGACCTTGATTCCTGGGGAGGCAGATACTCTCCCTGATGGAACGACTGACCTGACGGAATACCTGCGCCGGCAGATAGAGAGTGAAGACGCTTCCTCTGAGGTTCTGGTCACAGCGATCAGCCGCTTTACCGATTGGCAGAAGAATATGATTCAGAGCCTCCTTAAAGCTCAAACCACTCCAGAGAGTACAACAATTCCGACACCGGAAAACCTAGAGCAGGTTACATCAGAAGTACGATCCGGTTTTGACGACCTGCGCTCCGCCTTGAAAGAGGAGTTTGATTCCCTTCGCAGCGAGTTAAAGACCGGTGATTCCTGAGTCCTGAACAGTACACAGACAAACTATTTCAAGGGAACAGAGACCTTCTCTTCTTCTGTTCCCTTTTTTCATTTCCGCCGATCTGCTGCCCCACCCTCACAACCACCTCGGTCTTTCGTTTACCCTTCCCCGCCGATAAGTATATACCGCCAGTAATGGTAGGAAGAGACAAGCACAAAGAAGACCAGAAACAACAGAGAAAACTTGACGGCTGAACGCTGATAGCCTGTCACGCCCTCTTCCAGTCCCTCAACAGACCGTAACGGTTCAACTGCGGCGCAGCTCATACCAAAAAACGCACCCAGAAAAAGAGCGAAATAGATCACAAAACCAATGTAGTGGTACTCGGGCTGGAGAATACAAAAAGGGCATTTATGAAACGGCATCGCATAAATATAGGAGGAAAATTCGGTTGTCACTACGATCAGGGCAAGGAAAAAAAACCAGAACCAGCCGCTGCTGAACAACACACCCAGCCAGCGCTTCCATGAATTGAGCAAAAACGCTCCCAGGCAAGTCAGCACTCCGGTTGTTCCATAGAACAGCCACATGCTCAGGCCATGGGTAAACCCGCCGAGCAGGTTGGAACCGCCCCCGGTCGCGTCACCAAAAACAACCGCACAACAGGAAGTAATTATATCGGGTTTTAGCCCAATAATAAAAAAAATTTCAAGGGCAAGGTCGAGGACAAGCAGGGGAATGAGGAAAAGGAGATAAATATATTTCACCCGAACCAGCGGGTATTTTTCCGAATGGATATCCAACTGGTGCAGCACAATCCAGAAACCGTAGAAAAAAACACCGCCAATTTTAACCAGCAGTGCAGGTACACCAAAACTGTTGGCAAGAAGGCTGCCGGTGGCGCACATGGCCCCGGCAATGGACTGGCTGTAAAAATCAGCCGCCAGCACAAAAACAATAAGCGATATAATCTGAATCCCAAGGGCGTATTCCACCAGAGTGGAGGTCAGCCATATCTCATTTTCGAGCCTGATCTGGCGGTTGGAGTCGCTTTCCGGATTCCAGAACAGGAGAACCCGAATCGCGCTTCGGGCGGCAAGCCCCATCAGGAACAAAACAATCAGCCCGCATAAAAGCAAGGCTATGCTCCAGGAATTAAGCAGCATCTATACGGCCGTCTTTGATGTCGATTACCCGGTCAACATCTGCATGTTCTGTTACAAGCGGATCATGCGATGTAATGATGATGGTCTTTCCAGCGGACTTCAGATCCTTCATAAAGTGCATGAACTCTTCGCTGAGTCGGCTGTCGAGATGGGCCGTCGGTTCATCGGCGAGAATAAGCGGCGGGTTGTTAATGAGGGCTCGGGCAATGGCCACCCGCTGTAATTCACCTCCGGATATCTGGGAAGCGGGAAAGTTCTGGCGATGAGCGATGGCAAACCGCTCCATCAAGAGATCGGCCTTGCGTCGCATTTCCGCAGGCGGTATCCCCAGCGGGACCAGCGGCAGAGTAATATTATCACGGACGGTCAACGTCGGCAGGATATTAAAGGTCTGAAAGATAAACCCTATGTACTGCCGCCTATGCAGAGTGAGGAAGCGATCCGGCAATCTGGACAGCTGTTTGCCGGCAATGGAGACCCTGCCGGTCGTCGGCTGGAAAACACAGCCAATAATGGCCAGCAGTGTACTCTTGCCGGAACCGCTCGCCCCACGCAGGCAGGTCATACTGCTATCGTCAATCGTCAGGTCAACCCCCTTAAGGGCTGTGACCTCGTTCACCTGTTCCTGGTTGTATATCTTTGTTACATTTTTAAGTTCTATCAGCATTACTCAACCTCACCCAGCTCAATGCTCTACATTCCGCTCAGGGCGGAATCCGCCGGAACGCTTGCACTACGCCAGGCCGGGATGACGGTTGCGGCAAGGTAGGGTAATACGGAAAGACTGAAGACCAGCAGGAATTGATCAAGTCTGAAGGACGGCACCAGCCGGAACTCCGGGTAGATAACAGACCAGCCGATCAGGACGGGTTTAAACAATGATGCGTTGAAAAAGACCACATGGGCATAGGCCAGCGTACACCCAAGCACAAAGGCAATTCCCGAGACCAGGATACCCTCCCAGAACCGTACGGCCAGGACATCGGCGGTTTCCCAGCCAAGAATTTTAAGAATACTTATCTCCCGCTTCTCTTCAGGGGAAAGCCCGGAGGCCTTGTCCCAGGCAAGGATCACAAAAGCCGTCAGTGCCGTCAACAGGCAGACCGAGGCAAAACCGCTGCGCCAGCCGAAGACGACCTGATACGTCCGGTTTATCTGCGACCTGGTCAACACCCTGGTTCCGGGCAGGGTCTCGGCAATCTTTTTGGCAATTGTTGGAACTTCGGCTGGATTGGCAACGTACACACAAAGATCAGTGGCCATTGTCGAAGGAATTGCAAACAGGTCCCGGGCAGCCTCAATGTTCATAACAATCAGGTCATTGGTGAGGATATCGACCTCAGGCTTAAAAACCCCGGTCACCTCAAACGAAGCCTGTGACAGGTCAGGCCTGAACAGTGAGAGCAGTGTGCTGCCTTTTTCCTTAAGTGTCCGTCGTATTGATCTGCCGATTATGGCCTTTCCAGGCGACTCCTGGTCATACATCCCACCCTCTTCAAGGGTTAATTGAAGTCGGTCAAGCAAAGGCATCCGCCCGGGAGCAATACCCATGACCGTATAATTTGCCCCGCTCACCTCATCAAAATAATAGCCCCACACCCTGGGGACGACCTCCTGGATCCCGAAGATACCGGCAAGCTTTCTGGAAACATCCAGCGGGATTTCAACCTGGCGACCGGCAGACATCTTCTGAACGGTTATCTCCGGAGTACTTCTCAAAACCGAAGCCGCCGTCTCGGTCAACGCCTGGGTAACCAATTGAAAAGAGGCTACAAGAAAAATCACCCAGGAAAAGACGACAAGTACGCTC
>CAZPXI010000190.1:0-5335 GCA_964590715.1 uncultured Desulfobulbus sp. | reverse complement strand
CCGGTGCTCAGGATCCGGACGGCGGATATAAGCAGGCAGCAGAGGACTGTTGCGCAGCGAGGCGACGTACCCTTCCAGGCGTTCGGTAAAGACGGAAAGTTCGATCCGTTTTCCGGCGAGTTCATCGGCGGCCCTGGTATCCAGTTCTTTGCGGATATTTCGGACATCAAGATTGTAATTGATGATGGAGGTGAACAGGGCAATGATTGCCCCGAAGAGCAAAAAGAGAACTGTGAAGTAAACCCGATGAGATATCTTCAGTGCCGGAAAAGCCATTGAGGGGGTGCCTCCTGAAATGGAAGTCCAATTCTACGAACAGACCACCTTCATCATTTCCTTCAGTTAGGAACTGATAATAACACAGGATTTTTTAGAGAAAAGCTTTTTTTATTTTTTCAGCGCCGTTCTCCGAATACCAAGAGGGCGGCACAGGCAGGCGTTGAGAGAGGGTGCGATTCGAGCAGGAAGGAACCGTATAAAAAAAAGCTGTTGAGAAAAGCAGCAGACAACTTATTTTTTCTTGCAGGATCGACTGGTTTTTTTACAGGTCTCCCGGCCCGGCAGAGAGCAGCAGAGAAGAAGTCCTGTCACCTTGTCAGCCGGTGAACCTGCACGCCGTCAATTGCCGCAGCCTGATCGGCCACCCGCTCATGGTGGGTGAAAAGAATCAACTGGCTGTTCCGGCCCAGCTCGGCAAGGACCTGCAGGGTTGCCGCCCCCCGGGCATCATCGAAGTTGATCAGGATATCATCGACAATAAACGGCATGGACCGGCCGCTTGTGCTCCTGTGCTGGAGACCGGCAAGGCGCAGGGCAAGATACAGCTGGTCGCGGCTGCCGGTGGACATTGCCTCCACGCCAAGGGTTTGTCGACTGCCCCCGCGAACACCGACCAGTACCGGTTCACCCCGATCATCCACATCTGTTTTTAAACCGGAAAAAGAGCCCAGGGTCAGCTCGGCAAAGAGCCGGGAGGCTATGGACAGCACCGGGTCCTGATTTTTCCTGCGAAAGGTTTCAATCTCCCGCTTGAGCATATCCACTCCGACCTGCAGGCGGAGAAATCGTTCAGCGTTCCGCCCCAGTTGAGCCAGATTGTTTTCCAGCTCTTCCGCCCCGGCCGCGGCCTGTTCACTGCCATCCATCTGCTCAAGCATTTTTCCGGCCTCACCCTTCTGCTGGGCAAGGGCCTGGATGGCCGGATCAAGTTCACGGGTGATCTTCAGTTCCAGGGCATGGAGCTCGCCGGGCAGGCCATCGGTGTCGACAGCCTGCACCTGTTGAGACAACTCGTCAATGCTCTGGTCTCCGGCGATCTGCTGCAGGTCCTGTTCAACCTCTTCGAGCTGATCGGCAAGCCGCTTATGCTCGGCGGCGTTCTGTTCCGCCTGGATTAACTCCTCTTCCAGCCGGCAGCCGGCAATGGCAAGGAGGTTATCCAGCTCCCGGCGGCCGCTTTCCAGAACCAGACTGTTCTCCCGGATTTCCGCTTCCAGCTCCTCAGCCTCTTTTGCATACTTTTCATGCAGGGCCTGCTCTTTGCCGGCCTCGGTCAGGCGCTCATACAGCTGCAGAACACAGGTTGCAACCGGCTGTCCTTTCAACTCGGGAACCGTCTCGCGGACAAGATCCTGTACCTCTTTTTCAAACTCAAGACAATCACGATCAATACCCTGCATACGACTCTTCAGTTCATCCGCTTCCTTCAATCCCGAAAAGATCCGCTCAATCGTGTCCAGTAGATCCTGAGCCGCCTCGGGTTCAAAGGAGGTCGTTGTGCCCGGTAGTTGTGCACTCTGCTCCCACTGCCCTCGCCACGTTTCCAGCTCTTTGGTGATCCGGCCAAGATCATCTTCCGCCTGCCTGACCTGAGCCGACTGATTTTCCATATCCCTGGAAACCCGCTGAAATTGTTCCTTGCCTGCTTGCAGGGCATCAAGCATGGTTTCTGCAGCCATAAGCACCGGCTCCAGCTCATCTCCCGCTGATGGAGGATGTTCCTTTTCGTCAAGGGATGTTCTGATTTCCTGCACCAACCCTTTTCGTTTTTGTTCAAGATCAAGGATGGAGGCCGTTGCTCCTTCAAGCTCCAGGGCCAGTTGCTGCAGCTGTTCCATCTCCAGCCGCCAGTCCGCCATCTCCTGCGGCGTGCCCGGGATAATTGCCAACGGCTGCCAGAGGATTTTCCAGGCCTCCTGGTGACGGGCAAGGGCGGACTCAAGTTCAAGGCGATTCTTTTTATTTTCCCGGAGACGACCACCAAGCTCTTCTTCTTCGGAGCGCAAGGCAGCAAAGCTATGGACCCGGTCGGCCTCATATCTGAGCCGGTCGCTGATATTGTCCGCCTCCAGGATCAACTCATGCACTGTTTCATGCAGATCCGCATCCGGAGCATACCGGGCGGCCTCAGCGCTGGTATCCTCCTGCTCAAGCCAGCTCCGGCAGACAAGCTGCCAGCCCTGGTCCCGACGGCTGCGCACCGCCTGCAACTCTTCCTCACTTGGAATCTCGCCGCCATAGATAAGCTCCCGCTGCCGGGAACGGACACTGAGCATTGCATCCTCAATCTCCCGGGCCGCCGTGGTGAACTTTTTTTGATTCTGCTCCATTTCCTGCAGTTCATCGCGAAACAGATGAATGGTCTGACTCAGGGGCAGCTCCAGCTCAAGCAACTCGGCGGCGGTTCCCTGCCAATACCCGGCCTGTCTGAGCCGAAGCCTGATCGACTGTTCCCGCTCCCGCCGCTGCCGGACCAATTCCAGGATGCGCCCGTCTATATCCCCGGCCTTTCGCGCCCTGGTCACAGCCATTTTGAGTTGTGACTCGTCCCCCGGCTGCTGGAGCCCGGCCAGTATTTTTTTTGTTTTCTCCAGCTCAATTCCGGCCTTGGTCAGTCTGGCCTGTGCATCTTTTTGCCCCTGCAGCAGAGCGCTGCAGCTCGAGGTCAGAGAGAGGATCTTTCTTTTTTCCCGGATAAGAGGCATGAGCTGTTCGGCCTGTTGCAGGCTCAAGCCGGGAGCGATTACCCGGAGCAGCCGGTCCGCCTCTTTTAACAGCACCGCACGCATGCCTTCCAGACGGGGCCGGTCTTTTTTGGCCTTGCGGTATTCACCCAGATGCTGAAAGGCCTCTTCGATAAGCGCTGCTCTGGAAATCAACGATTTATGCGGCCTGAGCTGTTTCAGACTGGTGGCGATATGCTGCTGCCGGGCACGGGCCTGATCAAGTCGTTGTCCGACACTGCGCAGCTCCTGTTGAATATCACTGCGCCGACTTTCGAAATCCGGCGGCAGGGGGCGAAAGGCCCCCAGGGCCTGCTGTTGCTCCAGAATCCTTTTCCGTCTGGAGAGCAGGGGTACTGCCCTGTGCAATCGTTCAAGATGCTGCCGCCTGCGGTCAAGTTCCAGTCGTTTGTCAGTGGTCTCCTTAAGCTCTCTGCTGATCTGAGCGAGCCTGTCCGCATACTCCTGCCACTGTTCCGGGGCCAGGGACAGTTCACGGATTTCTTTCTTTAATTTTTTGTGCAGGCCTAACCCCTGATTGATTCGCGGCTTTCTGCCCCCGGCAAGGAAGAGTTCTTTTTTTTCCGCCTCCATTGCCTCCAGAACTCGGTGCAGAGAGCCGAGGCCGGATCCTGCAGAAAAAAGGGTCTCGCCGAGTTCACCCTGCCGGGCCAGGATTTCCCGGCCGCCCCTGACCAGGGTATCATGATCAATTCCGTACATGGATTCAAACAGGGCAAGGTCCAGACCACCTAAAAACGGGGTAAGCAGGGCCGGATCCATGGGCTCCCCATCGCTATCTACAAGATCGCCCTTTCGTTTTTTACGCCGGAAGAAGGTCAGGGTTTTCCCGCCCTGGCTGAGTTCACCGCCGATCAGGAGCTTGGGTCGTGGATGGGTAAAATCATCACGAGTCCGTTCGGGGAAACCGAACAGCCAGGCCTTGAGCGCCCGGAGCGCGCTGGATTTACCGGCCTCATTGGGGCCAAAGAGGACATGCAGGCCCGCGTCTTGTACAGAAAAATCCAGCACCATGCCGGTAAAGGGACCAAAGGCAGTGAGTTCAAAACGGTTGATTCTCATTGGTCCCTCTGCTCCAGTATTCTTGCCAGGACCATATCCCTGATTTCCTGCACCAGGAGTTGTTGTTCATCCGGGTCTTCAGGAATAAGCGGCTGGGTCCTGAGCAGTTCCGCCGGTAGACGATCCATCAGCTTCTGCAGTTCGGGGGCCTCAAAAAACTCCACCGCCTCACTGTCAACAGCCTGAAAAAATGCCTCCATGGGCGACCCCTCAAGGGTTGACGGGTCAAGATCCCCGGGGCGCCTGATGTGGAACAGTATTTTTTCAAGCCAGATATCACCGATATCAAGGGCCAGTCCTTCCAGGGCATGTTCCCAATAGCGAAGATCCCGAAGCAGCTCGCCATGAAAGGGACAGGGGCCGTGCAGTTCCAGCCGCAGCATGAGTGGACGACCACCAGCCGAGTCCGCCTCCTGCTGAAAGACAGTGCCTGCTTGTTCCAGCAGTTCTCCTTCAGAATGTATGTCCCCGCAGTCCAGCCGGAGAAAGCTCCAGCGAACCACGTCAAGTTCTCTGAACTCCACCTCGGCAACCTGTCCGTGCTCCACCCGGACCAGGGTTGCTCCCTTGGCTCCGGTTTCCCGGATATGACGCCCCTGCAGGTTGCCGGGAAAGACAATCCATGGATCCCGGCAGACCTCCTCCCGCTGGTGGATATGCCCCAGGGCCCAGTAATCATATTCCTTGTGGATCAGCTCATCCCTGGTACAGGGCGCGTAGGGCTCATGCCCCGGACGACCGGTGAGCGCGGTATGGAGCAGACCGATATTAAACAGATCGGGCACCGGATCAGGATAGGCCAAGGCCAGGTTTTCACTCACCGCCCGGCGGGGATAACTCTGGCCGTGGATGGCCACTCCCAGGTCTTCAAGCTGTATGGTTTGGGGACTGCGGCTGGACAGGTGGGTTACGTTATCCGGCAGCCGAAGGGCTCTGGTGATCCGGCTGGCGGCATCATGGTTGCCCGAAACAAGAAAGACAGGAATACCCGCCTTGCGAAGCCTGCGCATGCGGTCGATAAAAAACAGCCCGGTATTGTAGTCCTTCCAGGAACCATCGTACAGGTCGCCTGCCAGCAGAAGAAAATCCACCTCCTCGACAACGGCAAGTTCGATCAGGTTGTCAAAAGCGCGACGGGCCGCACCCCGGATAGTCTCAACCGGAGCCTCCTCACGAACAGCCAGATTTTTCAGCGGGCTGTCCAGGTGGATATCGGCGGCGTGAAGAAAGGTGAACATACAAGCCTCAGG
>CAZPXI010000189.1:0-5377 GCA_964590715.1 uncultured Desulfobulbus sp. | reverse complement strand
GCAGCATGGGCAGCAGGACAATAATAAAGGTCATCGCCTGCAGACGGGTCTGCAGCGAGTAGAATAAACGGCGACGGCCGACAGGGCTTTTTTCCTTTTCTTTTTTCACGGCGCAGTCACCGGTTCCATGGAAGTATACACCTGACTGGCCGCCTCAAAGATACCCACCGGAATCTGTATTCCAAGCTGTCCGGCTCGGGCCTGATTCAAAAAAAGTCCTCCCCCGCTTGGACGTTCGATGGGTATTTCAGCCGGTAGATCCCCGGCAAAAATCCGAATCAACTGACGACCAAGCTGCCTGCCGATACTCTCCGGATCGGTAGCTGCAGAGACCAGAAAACCACGTCGCACGCCGCTGGCGGAAAACGTAAAACCAGGCTTGGTTTGATGGGAAAACAGCCAGTCAAAAACCTCCTGCCGCGACGCCGTTAAACCGTCTTCACGACGCAGACTGACAGGAAGCATGGCACTGATCACATCAACTTCAGGATCGGCATTAAAACGGCTGATCGCCTGTTGAAACTCCTCCATGGTGGTGACACGTTCAAAACGAATATCCGGGGTTCCGCCCCTCTTGTAACTCGTGCGGACCTTGACGGAGAAATCCCTGGCAATGGCATCAAGCCAGGGCCAGACACCGGAATAGACAACCACTTCCCGATGCGCCGATGGAAGCAAAATTTGCAGCGCTTCCAGGGTCTTCAGGTAATTAAAAGCACTGGCTACACCGGTGACGTTGCTCCCGGGGAACAGGCCGTTGTGTTCAGAGGCCTTCTCTCGTTGTGCATAATAGGAGAGCGGAGCATGTACTCCACCAAAAATCACCGGATACGATGAATCAACCAGGGGCAGCATAACCTCGGTGGCCGCAGCATCCCCGAGAACAATCACCACATCGGGCTTGAGACGGTAGACTGCATCCAAAACCTGAGCAGCGCGCTTGTGCAGTTGTTCCTGCGACGAGATGTTTTCCGTATGGAGAAAAGAGTGCTGGACCTTGAACGTTCGGTCGGCCAGCCAGCCGACCTTTTCCAATTCATGGAATATTCCCCGCTCGAGCAGAGCCTCATCGCCACCCTCGCCGCGACTGTGAATAATCAAGACCTGAGGCTGGAGCATCGGGCCCCCGAGTTCCATGGTATTATATACCTGATCGGCGGCTCCAAGCAGATCGGCGGGAATGCTGATCCCAAGCTGTCTGGCCCGGGCCAGATTAAAAACAATGGCATAATCCCCGGCGTCTTCAACCGGAATATTCCCGGCTTTGGTTCCGGTAAGGATAGCCGCTATTTTAAGTGCCGCCTGTCGACCCATGGCCGGGAAATTGACCGATGCGCCGCCGAAAAAACCCAACCGGGAAAAACTGTAATTGACCGCCATTGCCGGCTTGGTGGCATGGGCAAGACTCCAGGCTATAATTTCCGGCACGGTCGCTACCCCGCGGGCACCATCATCAAGCCTGCTGCAGGCCGGATAATACGAACCAATTGCAGGATTACTGTTAATCTGACGGATCATCCGTTGATACTCGGAAAAATCAGCGGCCAGCCGGAAACTGTAGAGGATGTCGCTGCTGTTACCTGCCAGTTCCGCTTCAACCTGTTTCCGCATGGCACGACCGGTGGGGGAGTCATCCACCAGGACGACAATACGTTTAAGGTCGGGCAGCACCGCTTTCATGACCTGCAGAGATTTGGCCATATACAGTTTTTCATACACGCCGGTGACATTATGTCCCGGTCGTTTCCGGCTGTTCATGAACGGTCTACGGCTGTTATACCATTCCGGGGTATTGTTGATGCCGGAAAAAACCACGGGGACATCACTATCCACAAGGGGCAGCATAACCATGCGGGCGGCGTTGTCGTCCAGGGTGACCACGACATTCGGCTCCATTTTTTTAATCGCCGCAAGAGCGGCTCGCCCCTGGGCGGCTATCTGTTCCGGTGTTGTATGAACCCGCTTGGTATCCATGTAAAACCGTTCAACCAGCAAATTATTGCCTTCGGTAAACCCCTGTTCGGCAAGGCCTTCCAGGATCCCGCATTCCTGGGGCTGACCGCAGACGTTTTCCGCTGCATAACTGTGAACAATAAAGATTTTGTACACATCGGCTGCGGAGCACGACAGGGGAAAAAGCCACAGGAACACCAGGAGATTACAGCTCACAAGAGAATACCACGACCGTGTTTTCATTACATATTCCCTCCAACAAGACACAAAAAACAGCCTCAGTTGTACAGGTGCACTTTTTTCAGTCAAGAACGATATACCCGCGTTTCCCTTGAACGACTTCTCCAATGATCCGGCTCTCCAGAGCATATCCGACATCTTTCAGGCCGGAAAGCAACTGCCCGGCGGCGGTAGGCTCCATGGAAAACAGCAGCCCGCCCGAGGTCTGAGGATCGTAGCATATCATTTCAATCCCATCCGCCTCCGGACTGCCGCCGTCCACCCATTTGCGATAAAAAACACGATTGGCATGGGCACCCTCGGGGATAATCCCCATATCGGCAAAGTCCAGCGTCCCCGGAAGAACGGGCAGCTCGGAGCGGTTAAGGAGTACGGAAACACCGGAGGCCTCAGCCATCTCATGCAGGTGCCCTAAAAGACCGAATCCGGTTATATCAGTGCAGCTGTGTACCGGTATTTTTTCATCCTGCACGAGTTCCGCCGGCAGCCGGTTCAAGGTGGCCATAATTTCAACTATCCGCGCCTCAACATCACCGTCGGCAAGTCCACCTTTAAGGGCGGTTGACAAAATCCCAGTCCCAAGCGGTTTGGTCAGAACCAGCACATCACCGGCCCTGGCCCCTGAATTGAGCAAAACCCGGTCCGGATGGACAAGACCGGTGACTGACAGCCCGTATTTCAGTTCAGCATCTTCTATGGAATGACCGCCGACCAGCAGTGCTCCGGCCTCCTTGATTTTGGCCAGTCCGCCTTCAATCACATCACGAAAAACCCGGTCGGCCATCTCACCCACCGGACAGGCAAGGATGTTCATGCACAAGAGAGGCCGCCCGCCCATGGCATAGACATCAGAAAGGGCGTTGGCAGCAGTTATGCGTCCGAAATCATAAGGATCATCGACGATGGGCGTAAAAAAATCAAGGGTCTGGATCAGGGCCGTTTCCTCATTGAGGCGATAGACTCCGGCATCATCACAGGTTTCCGACCCGACGATAAGGTTGACATCGGTCGGCAGCTGCAGACCACATAATATTCGGCTCAGGTCCCCCGGGCCAAGTTTGGCTGCTCAACCGGCGGCCTTTACCGTTCCCGTCAGACGTGTTTGTTCCCGTTGTTGCATAATTTCCAATTAAATTATAAAAAGACAATGCCTGGTTTTCACTGCAGGAGAAGCTCTCTTATACCATAGATTTGACCTTATTCTCCACAATGGCCGTATATTTTGTTGAAAAAAAGGCCGGAATCTGTTTTGAAAGTAACCTTATACTTTCATTTTTTCTTTAAGGGCACAGAGAATCATCGTCTTTGTGCCTTCTCATTTTTTGGAACAACGCAGGTTGCAGAGCAGATGAAGCATACTATTTCCAATAGAACCGAATCAACCAGGCCGACGCATGAATGTGGCATCTGTGGAATTTATGGCCATGAAGACGCTGCAAAACTGGCCTATTTCGGGCTCTATGCCCTGCAGCACAGGGGACAGGAGAGTGCAGGCATTGTTGCCGGAGACGGAAACAGGGTGGTTCTGCACAAGGACATGGGACTGGTTTCCGAGGTCTTTACCGAGTCCCACCTGCAGCGGCTGGCCGGACATCTGGCCGTCGGACACGTCCGGTATTCGACAACCGGTGAGTCCAACATCATCAACACCCAGCCCTTCATGGTGACCCACAAGGGAATGCCGCTGGCTGTTGCCCATAACGGCAATCTGGTGAACTCGCTTGATCTGCGTAAACACCTTGAGGGCAAAGGTTCAATCTTCCAGACCACCATGGACAGTGAAATCGTGATCCACCTGCTGGCACGAACCCTGGACATGGGCCTGATCAAGGCCATCAAGGAGACCTTTGCCTGTATCCGCGGCGCCTACTCCCTGCTCCTGATGACAAAAGACACTATGATCGCGGTCCGAGATCCCAACGGATTTCGCCCCCTCTGCCTGGGCCGTCTGGGAAACGGTGCCTACGTGGTTGCCTCGGAAACCTGCGCCCTTGACCTGATTGAAGCTGAATATCAGCGTGATATTGAACCGGGTGAAGTGTTGATCATAAACAAAGACGGCATGGAATCCGTCTTCCCTTGGTCGCCGCGACAAAAGAGTTACTGTATATTTGAACATGTCTATTTTGCCCGCCCAGACAGCGACGTCTTCGGCTTCAATGTCTACGAGGCCAGGAAACGGATGGGTAAGATTCTGGCCCGGGAGGCAAAGATCGATGCCGACTTTGTCATGCCCTTTCCTGATTCCGGCAACTATGCGGCTATCGGCTACTCCCAGGCCTCAGGCATTCCACTGGAAATGGGCATGATCCGCAATCACTATGTGGGACGAACCTTTATCCAGCCCTCCCAGGCCATGCGCGATTTCTCCGTCCGGGTCAAGCTGAACCCGGTTCGTTCGCTGCTCAAGGGCAAACGGGTAATCATTGTCGAAGATTCCATTATCCGGGGCACAACGGGCAAAAGCCGGGTTCGCGCTCTCCGGGCGGTCGGCGCCAAAGAAGTTCATATGCTGGTTTCCTGCCCGCCGACCGTTAATCCTTGTTTTTACGGCATTGACTTCCCCTCCAACAAAGAACTTATTGCCGCAAAAAACAGCGTTCCCGAAATTGCCGATCACTTGGGCCTGGACTCCCTCACCTACCTGAGCATTGAGGGCCTGGTCGAGGCCACCGGACTGGGACCGGAAAATTTCTGCCTGGCCTGCTTTAACGGCAAGTACCCCATTGAGCCGGACCGGAATTTTCAGAAAGACGCCCTGTCCGGGTGCGGCTGCTGACACTCTTTTTTTACAGGGCGCCTTGAAAAATTGGGTTTTTCGTTCAAAATCAGGTAAGCACAGCCTCCGAGGCATGCGCAAAATTTTACCCAGGCAGGATATTCCGAGGATAAAATTTTAAGCATAACGCAGAGCTCGTCCAACGATCAAGTCGTTCCACTGGACGAAAATACATTTTTCCAAGGTAGCCTACAGTCACGATGCAGCGTTCGGCAGTCGTTCTGAATCCTGCAGGCTCAAGAGAACCCGCAGACAATGGGCCCGGGACTTCAGCGAACTGTTTATTTTTTCCTTTGGTTCCGGGCAGTCAATATGCTACTCTACTCAAAGAATCACTCATTATCTTTCCATAAAAAATGACCGAGATTATCATCGACACCTATCTTTGCAGCGGTTGTGCCACCT
>CAZPXI010000188.1:0-5385 GCA_964590715.1 uncultured Desulfobulbus sp. | reverse complement strand
GACATGATGGAGATCAGTCGCGGCTCCATCTTCTGTGTTTGCGTTAAAACCGATTTTATCAAGGGGTTGTATGCATTAAATGCCAAGATTAAGCCGGATGTACTGATCATCGAATCCACCGGGGTTGCCAATCCATCCGACCTGAAACGGGACCTCCAGCTGCCGATTTTCGATAACCGATTTGTCTTTGCCGAGCAGTTCTGTATTATCGATGCAGCGCATTTTTTAGAGGCCTTTGAGACCTTTGCCTCGGTTGAAAAACAGCTTGCAACATCAACGGTCTTTATCATCAACAAGACCGATCTCGCCGGAAAAGAACTGACGGAAAAGGTCAAACAGGTTGTCCGGGAAAACCACCCGGATCCCCGATTTTTTGAAACAACCTTTTCAGACATCCCGCTGGATGCTTTCCCTTTTCTTTCAGGAAAAGATAAAGAATCCCAGGCCGGTGACCAGGAAGCGGCCTCTTCCCCGGCAATACTCTCAACCGATGAACTGGACGCATTTATAAGTGATCTCCTGGACCAGCCTGATCTTGAAACAACCCCACCCGATCAGCTGGTCTCGGTCACCTACACCTGGCACGGGGACACCTTTGATGAAATTAGAACCATGGCAAAACAACTTCCGGCATCCGTTGTCCGCGCCAAAGGGTTTGTCCGGGAAAAAGATGCGGTCCACCTGTTCAGTTATGTAATGGGCGACTGGACTATTGAGCCTGCGGCCAAAGATGCCTCGGAAATCAAACACCTGAACATGGTAGTCTTCATCGGAGAGATTGAAGTCATGGACGGAATCGCACAAGCCCTTGCCTCCGGCAACTGGTCCGCCCGGGCAGTCTTCCAGCCCATGGATCTGAAACCGCTTTAAGGACATGATCATCGATGTCTACCGAAGAATTTCAATACTCACACCTTACGGCGCAGGTTTTTACCAGCGAGATCATGGCCAGGTCCGGCCAGGATATCACCTCCTGCTATCAGTGCAAACGCTGTGCAGCCGGCTGTCCGGTGGCCGAGCAGACCGATATGGTCACGCCCAACCGTCTGATACGAATGGTGATTCTCGGAGACATTGAACAGGCGCTGACCAATCAGCTGACCTGGAAATGCCTGTTCTGCCATACCTGCGGCACCCGTTGTCCCAACAACATCAAAACCGGCCGGGTCGCCGACACCCTGAAAAAAATGGCCCTGGACGCTGGTCTTGATCCGCAGAACCCGGAATATAAAAACTTTCACAAGGCCTTTTTCAACCACAGTCTGCGCTGGGGAAAAATTAACGAAATCAGCATGATGGGAGAATATGAGCTGCGGAACATCTGGGACACGATGAAGAAGAGAAAGGTCAAAAAGATCCTCTCCCACGTGAGTGCACGATCACGATTTGCCTGGGAGATGTTTCGCCAGAAAAGGCTGCACCTCTCTTTCCACTCAAGCAAGGGCCGGGACGAAATCTCGCGGCTGTACAAAAAATCAGCGGGCCGGAAATGGATTTAGCCTATTACCCCGGCTGCTCACTCTACCAGTCGGCCAAACTCTATAATCATCAGACCAATCTGGTCTTTGAACGCCTTGGCCTGCACCTGCAGGAGCTCGATGACTGGAGCTGCTGCGGGGCGACCTCAGCCGGTAAGATCAACGATTTCATGGCTATTGCCCTGCCGGCCAGAAACCTGGGCATTGCCGAGGCCACCAACCTGCCCGAGCTGGTCATTCCCTGTGCCGCCTGTTATTCCAGAACCAAGGTCGCCCAGAAACAGCTGCAGGATAACCCTCTTTTACAAAATGAAATCAATCTTGAGCTCTCCAGGCAGACGTTCGGCAATATCAAGGTCTCTTCCATTCTTGAGGTTCTGTGGCGGGAAATCAATGGTGAGCGATTTGAATCAATTCCGCTCACAACAATTGAGGGCCTGAAAGCGGCCTGTTACTACGGCTGTATGTACACCCGGTTCCCGTATGATGTCGAAGTGGCCGACAATGTGGAAAATCCCCAGGCAATGGAGATAGTGTTAAAGGCCATAGGCGTATCCACCCTGGACTGGAACCACAAAACCCTGTGCTGCGGGGCCTCTTCGGTGGTCTACAATACCGAATCAGCCCTGGACCTGATGGCTAAAATTATGAAAGATGCCCTTGCCAGGGGGGCAAATTGCCTGGTGGTCACCTGCCCCATGTGCCAGATGAATATGGAATCCCAGCAGGAAAAATACTGCCGTAAACACGGGATCAAAGAACGGGTGCCGGTCTATTTTATTACCGAACTCCTGGGCATGGCTTTTGGGATAAGCAGAGAAGAGATACATCCGGGGGGGAATCTGCCACCAAACGGCCTGGAATGGTCGAAAATGTGCGGAGATTCCGTCTAATATGAAAAATGGTCCACAAAAGATAGGCTCGGTTGCGGTGGTCGGCGGGGGCATCGGCTCCATGCAGGCAGCCCTGGACATGGCCAACAGCGGCTTTATGGTCCATATGATCTGCCGGGATTCCTCCATCGGCGGCACTATGGCCATGCTCGATAAAACCTTTCCCACCGGTGACTGTGCCATGTGCATGATCTCACCTAAAATGGTGGAAAGCGGCCGACATCCCAATATCAGAATCCATACCCTGTCCGAGGTGACGGAGGTTTCCGGAGTTGCAGGAAACTTCAGCCTTAAAATCAGCCGCAAAGCACGCTATGTTGACCCGCTCAAGTGCACCGGCTGTGGTGTCTGCGAAAAGAAATGCCCTAAACCGGTGCTTGATGCCTTTGACCAGGGCCTTTCCAGGCGCAAGGCCATTCACAGCCTTTTTGCCCAGGCCGTTCCCAATACCAGGGTTATTGATTCCTCCCAATGCCTGTATCTGACCAAAGGAAAATGCCGGGCCTGCGAGAAAAGCTGCGAAGCCGGGGCCATCAACTTTGAAGAAACGGATGCGACATTTTACCTGAAGGCCGGGGCCATACTTCTCTGCCCGGGTTTGAGCCCCTATGACCCGACAATACATCAGGAGCTGGGCTACGGCAGATGGGCTAATGTTATTACCTCTCTGCAATTTGAACGGATTCTTTCCGCCTCCGGCCCCTATCAGGGTAAAATCACCCGTTTATCCGACGGCGGACATCCCAAAAAAATTGCCTGGCTCCAATGCATTGGCTCACGTGATCCCCACAATGGAAACCCATGGTGCTCCTCGGTCTGCTGCATGTACGCGACCAAACAGGCGGTCATTGCCAAGGAACACGATGCCCGAATTGAATCGACCATTTTTTATATGGAGCAGAGGACCTTCGGCAAGGACTTTGACCGCTATGCGGCCAGGGCAAAGGAGCAATACGGGGTACGCTCCATTCGGGCCATGATCTCTGCGGTTCTTGAGGAGGCGGAAACCGGCAACCTGATGCTGCGTTATGTTGACAAAAACGGCTCCATGGTTGATGAAGAATTTGACATGGTCGTCCTTTCCATTGGTATGCAGCCAAGAAAAGATGCCCTGGCCTTTGCCGGAATTTTTGACATCAGAACCGACAGGTACGGATTTGCCAAAACATCCCGCCTTGCCCCGGTGGAGACCTCCAGGCCGGGGATCTTCGTGGCCGGGACCTATCAGGGACCCAAGGATATTCCGGAGACCGTTATCCAGGGCAGTGCAGCCGCGGCAGGAGCCATGGCGATCTTAAGCGACAGCCGAGGCCTGGAGGTTGAAGAGATCGAACTGGTGCCGGAAAAGGATATCGAAGAGGAGCCGATTAAAATCGGAGTTATTGTCTGCCGTTGCGGAACCAACATCGCCCAGACCGTTGACGTGGAGAAGGTTGCTGAAACCGCCGCCGGTCAGCCCTTTGTCGCCCATGCTGAAACCTTGACCTATGCCTGTGCCCCCGATGGTCAGGAACGGATCAAGGCCCTGATCAGGAAAAAAGGGTTAAACAGGGTTGTGGTTGCCTCCTGCACCCCCAGGACCCATCAACCCCTTTTCCAGGAGACGATCAGAGAGGCAGGCCTCAACAGATATCTGTTTGAACTGGCTGATATCCGGGAACAGTGTTCCTGGTGCCACATGGGACAAAACGAGGTTGCCACCGAAAAGGCAATTGATATCGTCAATATGAATATCGCCAAGGCCCATCTGCTGCACTCGGTCCCGTCGGATTCGGTCCCGGTGACCCCGACAGCCCTTGTTATCGGCGGCGGGATTGCCGGGATGACCGCGGCCATTTCCTTGGCCGAGCAGGGATTTCGAGTCAATATTGTTGAAAAAGAGGCCCGGCTTGGTGGTCTTGCCGCCGGTCTCCGGAATTCCCTGGAAGGTGAGTCGGTCAGGGACTTTGTCCGCCGTACCAATCTGCGGATTGATGATCATCCCGCCATTACGGTCCACGTCGGGGTTGAGGTCGAAAACACCCAAGGCTATGTCGGTAACTTTACGTCTACACTGACCGATAGCTCTGTAATTGACCATGGGGTGATCATTGTCGCCAGCGGCGGCACGGAATATGTGCCGACCGAATACGGCTACGGCGAATCGGATCGGGTTCTGACCCAGAGACAGCTGGAGCGGATGCTGTCGGAATATACCCCGAAAAGCAGTGATCGTTTTGTGATGATTCAATGTGTCGGCTCCAGAGAGGAACCGGCGAATTTCTGTTCCAGGATCTGCTGTCAGGATGCAGTTAAAAACGGGATCGCCATAAAGAAAAAAGCACCGGAGGCCCAGGTTGTCATCCTCTATCGGGATATCAGAACCTATGGCCTGCGTGAGGAGTATTACAAGCAGGCCCGAGAACTTGGGGTACTTTTTGTTCGTTACGAAGTGGAGGATAAACCACGGGTAACAGCTGGAGAGCGGGAGTTTTCAGTCACCGTCTATGATCGGATTTTTGAACGGGAAATTACGCTGGCGGCCGACTATCTCGTCCTCTCCACCGGACTCCGTCCCCATCCCGCAAGCGACAGGCTTGCAGAGATGTATAAACTGACCAGGAACCAGGACGGCTTTTTTCTCGAGGCCCATGTCAAGCTGCGACCGGTAGACACTTCCACCGAGGGCATTTTCATTACCGGTCTTGCCCATGCCCCGAAAAATCTTGATGAGACGATTACCCAGTCCCTGGCCGCGGCCGGTCGTGCCGGAGCACTGCTCTCCCACGACAGGCTGCCCGTCTCCGGTATTATTGCCCGCCATGACCGGAATAAATGCATGTCCTGTCTGGCCTGTTTCAGGGTCTGCCCCTTTGGTTCT
The DNA here is from genome assembly GCA_964590715.1 of uncultured Desulfobulbus sp. Classification (GTDB taxonomy): domain Bacteria; phylum Desulfobacterota; class Desulfobulbia; order Desulfobulbales; family Desulfobulbaceae; genus DRLX01. Next base: position 154 of record CAZPXI010000188.1, on the reverse strand, counting down.
CCTTTTATTGATGAGGATGGTAAGGTCAGTCATAATGAAATTAAGTGCACGGGCTGTGGGATTTGTGCAGGGGTTTGTCCGGCCAAGGCCTTTGATGTCAATCATTTTAAAGACGACCAGATTAAGGCGATGATCGACTCGCTGACGGAATAAG
>CAZPXI010000187.1:0-5447 GCA_964590715.1 uncultured Desulfobulbus sp. | reverse complement strand
GTCAAGTTTGCCGTTTGCCGCGACAATCCGGTTGACCTGTTCAACAATCTTTCTGCTTGCTTCAATGGGCAGGTTGGGGTCGGTTGTAATTTTTATCTGCACGCCGCCGGTATCCATGGGCGGCATCAACTCCCTGCCGACAATGGGCATAACCCCTCTGACGCTGACCACAAACATGGCCAGCAGAAAAACAAAATACAAAACCGCCACGGTTTTCCGGTCAAGGGCCGCAGTCACGGCTGAGGCAAAAAACTGCTGGATGACCTCGTTGGCCCGGCCGGTGACCCGATGAAAAAAGTTTTCAGCTCGCAGCAAGAGTGGATGATCCAACTGCAGGATTTTCAGGGACAGCAGGGGAACCGCCGTGATTGAAATAACATAGGAGGCGGCCAGGGCCAGCAGCAGGGTCGCGGTCAGGGGTCTGAACACGGTCTGGGGGTAGCCGCCGACAAACAGAATCGGGGCCAGGGCGATCATAGTGGTAACCGTGCCTGAAAGATCGGCAAACATAATTTCTTTGGTGCCACCCATGACCGCCTGATGAATCTCCAGGCCGAGCTCCCGGTAATGGCGCTCAATATTCTCCATCACCACCACCGCATCATCAAGCAGCAACCCCAGGGCCAGGATAATGCCGGTCAGGGTCACCACGTTGAACTCTATCCCCACCAGCCACATCAGGGCCACGGTTGTCGCATACACCAGCGGAATGGTCAGCAGGACCACCAGCACCTGCCGGAAACTGGCCAGGAAGAGGAACACCACGAAAATCGACATGAGAATGGCATCCCGCAGGGATTCAAACATGTTCTCGGTGGACTGGACAATGGTGTCCTTCTGGGTATCGGTAATCTCAAAGCTCAGGGCCGGATACTCTTTTTTTATCTTCTCAAGTTCCTCTTCAACCCGGTCAATGGTGCGAACCACATCGCTGTCCAGGCCCCGCTGCACAGACAGGGCAACGGCCTCCTTCGAGTTGCCGTAATAGCCGGCGCTGTTCTCGTAATGACCAAAATAAATATCGCTGATATCACCAAGTGCGACATCACCGGTCAGCCGCAGCGACCTGATGCCTTTAATGGATTCTTCCCGGCCGGGAGACTTGAGCAGAAAACGGCTTTTTGAACTGGTGATAAAACCGATTGCAAAATCCCGGTTGTTTTCCTGCAAAACCGCAAGCACCTGGCCGATACCGAGACCGTAACGGTCAAGTTTCTGTTTATCGACAATGATCTGGATCTCTTTTCTATAGCCGCCGAACACATCGACATTGGCCACTCCGGGCAGCTTGATCAGCCGCTGTTTCAGGGTGTTGTCGGCAAGCTGGCGGATATCTTCAAATGCAATATTTTGTTCATTGCCCAAGCTCCCGGGACTGACGGCAATGACGACCACCGGCGCGGTGGCTGAGGAAATTTTATGAACCTGGGGCTCAAGAATATCCGCCGGCAGCGAGGAACGGATCTTGTTTAACGAGTTGGTCACATCACTGGCCGCCATATCGAGATTTTTTGTGTACTCGAACTCGGCCCGGATAACACTGACCTCATCAATGGTGGTCGAATAGACCCGGCGGATATTATCCAGGGTGTAGAGTTCCTCTTCCACCGGCACGCTGACGTTGGCGGCAATGGTCTTAGCAGAACCGCCGGGCTGAACGATGACCACGGCGATCTCCGGATAGTTGGAATCCGGAAAAAGCTTGCGGTCGATCCGGTTATAGCCCTGGATACCGAGCAGCAGAAACAGAACCAGAAAAGAATAGATAAAATAGGGGCGACCAAGCAGCCGCTCGATCCAGCTCTTATTCATGGTTGTCCCCGGCAATGATCTGAATGGCGCCTGCAGTCGGAAGCAGGCTGAGTTTGGCCTCGGAGGCCACGGCCACAGGCTGACTGACGCAGGGCTCGATCAGGGCGAGATCTCCATCCTGGGCCGAAACGGTGACGATCTGTTCGTAAAACCGTTCCTGATCGTAAACCATAATGCCCATGCCCTGCTGCCTGTGGAGCAGGGCCTCAACCGGGACGGCACAGCCGGTATCGGTCCTGGTCACGACCTTGATGGTCAGGTAACTGCCGGCGGGCTGATTGATCCGTTCATCCAGTGCAACCTCGGCTACCCAGAGCCCGGCCCGGGCATCGTTATACAGTTTGGTGACGGTCCCGAGTTTTTGATTTTCCCCCTGCTGGCGGACCACCTGCCCCGGCTGGATGTCTGCGGCCCCGGAAATATAGCTGAAGGTGAGCTTCTGGGGCAGGGAGTTGACGGTCAGCAGGGTTTTGCCCGGCGTTGCAAGATCCCCCTGGCGAAAAAAGATCGTGCCGATGATTCCGTCAAAAGGTGCCCGGAGCCGACTGTACTCAAGCTGGTTTTTCAGCCCGGCTATGTTTTTCTCAATTTCCGTGACCGCTGCCGCAGCCGAACTAAAGGCAACTTCCGAGGCCTCCAGTTTCTCCCTGGCAAGTCCTCCTGCTTTAAACAGGGCCTTGTCCCTGGCAAGAAGTTTTTTTGCATACCTACGATTTTTTTCGGCCGAGACGCGCTTTGCCTCCAGACCTGCAATGGAGGCACGGATTTCCCGGTCATCGATCTGCAGCAGTAGATCCCCTTTTTCAACTCGCTGACTCTCACTGACCTGAAGATCGTTAATCCGGCCGGAGAGTTTCGAGGAAATCCCGGCGCTGCGGACTGAGTCCAGCCTGGCCAGAAAGGTTCTGCTCTGGGCGATCTTTGTATTCTCCCTGGGAAAAACGGTTCTGACCGCATAGGTTACAGGTTTAGCCACAGGTGCATCATCCACGGCCTGTTTACGCATTTTTACAAGTCGGATGCCCGCAACGACCAGAAGGACGAGCACAATAAGTAGAATGAGTTTTTTCATCTTTTTTCTCCGTTTTCGAGCAGGTATTCGAGATAAAACCACGCTGTCCTGTAGGTGTAACCGGCCCCGGTAAAACGGCTGAGGGCCAGCTGGTTACGGGCCTTTGCATAGAGGAGATCGTTGATATCGGCAGCCCCCTGTTCAAAGCGAACCTGTTCTATGGTCTCGGTCTCGCGGGTCATGGCAAATTCTTCCCGGGCGCTGTTGTAATCGGTTACGGCAGTATTTATTTTTGTCACCGCCTCCTTCAGGGCGCGTTTGAGCTCCAGTTCCGTTTTTAACTGCTCATACCTGCTCTGGCGTTCCAGAACCCTGGCCTTCCCCACCTTTGCCCTGTTGCCGCCGAAATCAAAGATATTCCATTTCAGGTACAGACCGGCTTGCCAGACCTCCTGGTTTTCCCAGTCGCCGCTGTTTTGGTTGCTGCTGTCATTGGGCCCGAAATTTCGGCCATAGGATGTATTGAAGAGCAGCTGCGGATACAAAGCGGCTTTGGATTTCTCAACCAGTTTGCTGTTTTTCTCGGTGGCAAGCCGGGCCGCTCGCAACCGCTGAAGCCCTGAAAACCGGTCGGTAAAGTCCTCATGGATGCTCTCTATGGATTCGGAAGAAAGATCGATCTCCTCCACCTCCGGAACCTGATCAATATCCAGCAGGGCTGCAAGTGCGGCCTTGGTAATTCTGACATTGCCGCCAATCCGTTCCCTTACAGCCCTGGCGTTTTTCAAGTCGGCGGCGGCCTTGAGCTGATCGATTCGTGCCTTTCTGCCAAGGGCGAGTTCGCGGGTCACATCATCGTACAACCTTTGCAGGGACAGCACGTACGACGCCTGGGCCTTTTCCTGGGCCTGGAGGGAAAGAATCTGCACATAAAGTGTCCGCACATTATAGATCAGCTGTTCGCGGCTCAGTTTCAGAGTGGCTCCGGCCATCTCCCTCTGCAGGTCGGCCGCTTCGACCGTCCTGGTCTGGGCAAAACCGGTGAACAGAGGAACCTCATACACCACAGCGGTTCCAAACAGATCCTGGGTCGTGGGCACATCCGCCGCACCAAAGGCAATGGAGGCCGGAGTAAGCGGAGCCAGGGTGTGGGGCAGATTATAATGGGTATACGACCCGACAATATCGAGCGTACCGAAGTTCACCGACTTCTGTTCAGCAACATCTTCATGGGCCAGCTCCACACTCAACTGCTGCTTCTGCAGATCCGGATTATTCTTCAGGGCCAGTTGGACGCACTCTTCAAGGGACAGGGCATGCACCGCTGTAACCGTACATATCAGTTGAAGAACAACCACCAGGGGCTGAATTTTTTTTGATAAGGCCATTATCCTTTCTCGATACAATTCATTGTGTAAATGACGACTAAATGAACTAAACAAACGTTTAATTAACAGTAACACTGTAAATATAAAAGTCAACCGGAAAGAGAGATGACAAAAACTCGGGCATGCGGTCTTGGACTGTTCTGGAAATTACTGCCGGATAATGACCTGCACCTCTGTCTCCGCAGTGCAGGCATGGAGCCGCATCACTAACTTTGCCTGCCTGCACAGCTGTTTGACAATCACTCTCCCCGCCCTTATATTTTTGTTAAGAAAAAAGTTTTCTTTTCCTTCACTTCAGTGCCTTATACGCCCTCTATTCTTTCCGGGGCATCTTGATAGATCACAGAAACTCTCCCGGCGCTGTCAACACTAATGCAGGAGGATGATATGACCGAGCAAGTATGTTACCCCAAAGTAAAGAATATCGGTCTGCGGGGCATCCCGGTGGCCGACACCAGAATCAGTGTGGTTGACGGAGTGCAGGGAGAACTGCAGTATCGCGGGTTTTCCATTCAGGATCTGGCCGGGCAGGCAACCTTTGAGGAGGTGGTCTACCTGTTGTTCTATGGAAAACTGCCGTCTACTTCTCAGCTCGACCATTTTTCGTCCCAACTCCGGGAAGCCCGCACCCTGGCCCCGGAAATTCTGGAAAATCTTGCCAGACGTCCTGTTACAGCCAACCCCATGGACGTACTCCAGGGAACGGTTCCACTGCTGGCCGATTGGGATCCGGACCTGGGAGATGCCTCCAGGGAATCATTTCAACGTCAGGCCCTGCGTCTGACGGCACAACTTGCCACCGTGCTTGCCGCCTGGCACCGTATCCGCAAGGGTCTCAAGCCTGTTGCTCCACGAAATGATCTGGGACATGCGGCCAACTTTCTCTATATGCTCAGCGGCAAAGAACCCTCGGAACACATGGCCCGTACCCTGGACATCTGTCTGGTACTCCATGCCGACCACACCTTCAATGCCTCAACCTTTACCGCCCGTCAGGTGGCCAGTTCCAGAGCGCATATGTATGCCTCCGTAACGGCGGCCATCGGTGCTCTTTCCGGCGAACTGCATGGCGGAGCCAACACCAGGGTCATGGAAATGATCATGGAGATCGGCAGTGTAGACAAGGTGGCCGACTATATCAAAGCCCGACTTGATGCCGGTGAGCGGATAATGGGAATGGGCCATGCGGTGTACAAGACCACCGATCCCCGTGCCCCGATCCTTCTGGAGATGAG
>CAZPXI010000186.1:0-5474 GCA_964590715.1 uncultured Desulfobulbus sp. | reverse complement strand
TTTATATTTTGGCCAGGCTTGAAGGACAGGGGGGAATATTAACGCCGGATTCTTTGTATTGGTTTCCGGTTGGAAGTGTTTTTGTTGACAAAACATGCCTTTCTCTCCCCTATCCTTTGCTGAAAAATCGTACAGGCAAATAAATGCAAAGTTGGATTGTCATCCTACGGTTTTTTGAGAAAGCCGGCCCGAATGCGACTTGTTACCCGTTCTCTCAGACGTGAATATGAGAGGTAGCGGGCTATTCCCATCGGGCCAAGACGTAGTCCCTGGTAGGCAATTGTCCTAAACGTGTTGCGCTCTCCGTGCAGGCGGGTTGCCAGAAAGGTGTTGACGTTTATAGAAAATTCGGCAATTTTGCGTAATCCTTTTTCTTTTGTACCCGCCTTGATAATCTCAGGCCAATGTTTGTTCAATACTTGTTCGAGCTGGTCTCGAAAATCGTCTTGATTCCGTGACCCGCTCACGGTCTGAGATTGTGGGTGGATCCTGAATCCGGTCAAGGGCTTGTCGTGATAGATGGCCGGAGTTGTGCGGGACAGCTTGAGCCAGAAGTCCCAGTCCGCAGTGTACCAGAGTTTCTCGTTCAGGCCTTTAACCTCCAGGGCTGTCCGTTTGCGGAAGATCGGGGACGGGATTCCTATAAAATTTTGTACCATCAGCCTTTCCAGGAGGGTGTGTTTGGCAATGGGTGAGGAACCAGAGGGTAGGGGACAGCGCCAAGTCCCGAGTTCTTGGTTGTCTGAACCGATGAAGAGTGTTGGTGAAAGAAAAAAGCCGACATCCGGGTGTTGGTGGATTAATTTTTTTATGATTTTGATTCGGTCCGGGAGCCAGATGTCATCCTGATGAAAAAAACAGACATAGTTTCCCTTGGCCTTGGTCAGGGCCAGATTGGTATTTTGAACCCAGTTACCCGTTCGTTTTGTGGAGATGATCTTGAGGGGAATTTTTGTCTTAAAGAGCTTGATGATCTCCATGGTCGAGTCGCCGGAACCGTCGTCAATAACAAGATATTCGATTCCGGGCTCTTGTTGATCGACAAGAGAATGGAGGGCGGCGGGAAGAAAACGCTCTCCATTGTAGGTCGGCATGAGGACGGAAAGCCATGGCCGAGTCGCATTCTTCTGATTGTAGAATTGTTGTTGCATAAAAAGGTATATGATGAACGGTGAACGAGTGGTAATCCTCTTCATATTGCATTTGTCTTATAGCAGATTTTTTGAAAAAAAATATTTTTATGAAAGAAAATAACAACGATTTAGAGTTATCCGTGGTCATGCCCTGTCTCAATGAGGCTGAGACCCTGGAAATCTGTATTACAAAGGTACAGCATTGGTGTGCTGAACATGGCGTGAGCTCTGAAGTCATTGTTGCTGATAATGGCAGTAGCGACGGCTCAATTGAAATTGCCCAACGCTGTGGGGCCCGGGTTGTTGCTGTTGAGGCAAAAGGGTACGGTAGCGCCCTCTCTGGTGGCATAAAGGCCGCTCGCGGCCGTTTTGTTATCATGGGTGATGCCGATGACAGTTATGATTTCCAGAATTTGACTCCCTTTGTCGAAAAGTTGCGCCAGGGCTATGAGCTGGTCATGGGGAACAGATTTCGTGGTGGTATTAAGCCGGGGGCCATGCCGCCCTTGCATCGTTATCTGGGCAATCCTGTGTTGACCGCAATCGGAAGGCTTTTTTTTCAGAGTCCCTGCAAGGATTTTCACTGTGGTTTACGTGGGTTTTATCGTCAAAGTATTTTGCGTTTGCAGTTGCAGACCACCGGGATGGAATTTGCCAGTGAAATGGTGATTAAGGCGACTTTGCTCGGCCTCAAAATTACCGAGGTGCCAACAACCCTTTCTCCTGACGGCAGGAGTCGAAACCCGCATCTACGCAGCTGGAGAGATGGTTGGCGGCACCTGCGTTTCATGCTTTTGTACAGTCCACGTTGGCTTTTTTTGTATCCCGGCCTGGCTCTGATCGTGCTGGGACTGGGATCTGGTTGTCTTCTTATGGCCGGCCCGGTCACCATTGGTTCGGTAACCTTTGATGCCCAAACTATTTTATTTTCCGCTATGGCCTTGATCTCCGGTTATCAGGCAGTGCTCTTCTCGCTTTTTTCACGAGTATTTGCCGTCAATGAGGGCTTGCTCCCGCCCCATCCCCGTCTGGGAAAACTGCCTGGTTTTATTCGCCTTGAAACCGGCTTGTTACTGTCCTTGCTGTTGATCTTGTCCGGCGTAGTCGGCTCTGTCTATGCCGTGGTATATTGGAATAAGGTCTCTGCTTTTGGCATCCTTGACCCTTCAACCTCTCTGCGGATTATTATTCCTTCGGTCTCTGCTGTGATCCTCGGGCTGCAAAGTCTGTTGGGTTCCTTTTTCCTCAGTCTTTTGAATCTGGGCCGGACAACTATCCCTCAAGAGGTACAAACTCAGGCTCTGGTTGATTTTTGAAGCCTGTATTTAAGGATTGGAAATGGTGAGGGGTCGATGATATCAATTTGTGTTTTGTTCTTTAATCTTTTGTTGACCATAACCTTATTGTTTCAACTGCCCGAAATCATCCTGATCTTGGATTGGCCAGGAAGAGTCTTGGTCCAGATCTGGCCTGATAACAGGTTGACCCTGCCTGCGCTTGTCCTCCTGTTATTGGGGCCGATGATTTTCCTCCTGTTTCGTCAACGGGAACGAGGTCGTAATGCAGCTCTTGACAGCTTTCTGTACATTGTCGAACCTCTTGCCTTTGCACCCCTTGCCCTGATGCCGACCCTGATGATGCCCTGGCTTCCTGTGGGATTTCCTTCCAATACCCTCTTTTATCTGCCGGTTTTTCTTCTGTCTCTTGTACTGTACAGGTTGTATGCACAGGTGCCCGTTCGACAGCTTCCTTGGGCTGGGGTCGCGCGTGATGTCCTCGTGGCCTGTCTGGCTTTTGGCCTGACCTTCTGGCTGTTAGGATGGTATTTTGGTGCCACTTCCGGAGAACATCTCGGAGATGAGGGCCATTATCTCATTCAGGCTCGGAGTTTAAGTCAAGATCACGATTTGGATCTGTTGAATAATTATGACGAGGTCGAATTGCAGCGCCTGCGCGGTCCTAACGGGTTGCAACGAATGCATATCAGTGCCTATGCCAAAAACGGTCATTACTATTCCTGGCATCCTTTTGGTTTACCTCTATTGTTGGCGCCCGCCGTGCCTTATGGAATTGTTGGCCGTCATCTTGTTCTCGGTGCCTTGGCTGGTCTTGGCGGGGCCGGAATTCTGCTGCTTTGTTTTTTACTTGGGGCCGGACGCAGGGCTTCCGTGACCTTTACCCTGCTCTTTTGTTTCTCAACTCTTTGGGGAATTTATGCCTTTCGGGCCTTGCCGGAGACCGCGGGGGCTACCTTCTTGATCTGGCTTTTTGCCGGGTTACTGCTGGAGGAAAAACATCCATGGACGGCTCTTTTCCTTGTCTCCGGCTGTGCTGTTGCTTTGCCATGGCTGCATACACGTTTTGCACCTCTTAGTGTTTTAGGTGCCGGTTTTTATCTCTGGTCCGTGTTGCGGAACCACCAGTATCGACATTCCCGTTGGCAACGAATTGTACTCTTTGTTTCGTTGAGCGGCCTGGGCGGCCTTTCATACCTGTATATTAATTCCCAAATGTTCGGCGGCTCAGCCTATCCGATTCAGAGTACCCTGTTTTCGTACCCGCCCGGGATGTGGAAGATCTTTGTCAACTGGCGCAGTGTTACCTATATGGTACCCATGTTGGCTCTTCTATTCGCTGTAACCTGTCGTTATGCCTTGTGGGGGCATCGGGAACGATTTCCGGCGATCATGGCCCTGAGCTTTCTAGTGGCCGTGACAACTACCTCCTGCTCCTATGCCGGATGGGGTGGGGGCTCCAGTCCTATTGGACGATATCTTCTAGTCGTTGTGCCTCTTTTTGTGCCGTTTGGGGCCGCCTATTTTGAGAGTGCCGGCAATGTCAGCCGTTGGTTTTTCTTGTTCACCGGTTTGATTTCCTGCGCCTTTTTTGTGCTTGTTCTCTGTAATCTGCCCCAATTACAGCGTTATTTTGTTGATCCTCGAGGAAACCTTGCCTTTGTTGTTCCATCGTTGCATGGTTTGGCAAATCCGTTTGTTTCTGTCCATGATCTCTATGGGATTTTCTTTTATGTTATTTCCTTTGCCCTGATATTCTTGCGGAAGAATAGTTGGAAAAGACAACTTTTTCTGCTTGGTCTGCTCTGTCTGGCCACTTGGTGGAACTATGCACCTGAAAATATTTTTCGGAATCGTCTGCTCAGTGTATCTGAGAAAAAGAATAACATCATGAAGATGGAGGCCCTCAATCTTGAACATGGCCAGGTTTTTGTGCGTTCTTTTGATGCCGTCAGCTACCAACTGGATGATATTTTTATAAATCGGTTGGATTTTTATGTCCCCGAGACCATCGGCTCGATCACCACGGAACGACTCGATCCGCCGGTACAAAAAAATCTGATTTCCCAACCGCGAATTCCGCGTAATGATTGGAAAGGACGGGGCTATCGCTGGGCCAATCTGATTAATTCGTTTTCAGCCCCCGGTGGGGACAAACTTTTTTGTCTGCAAGGGAGAATGGAGGGGAGGGGCCGGATTATTTTGTCGGTTGCCGAGCTTGCCGAAACTGGTTCACATACTGCATTGGAACAAGAGTTGTTCCCTGATGACAATGGGATGATTAAACAATGTTTTTCCCTTCAGACCAAGGGGCTTGGTGATGTTTTTCTGCTGGCCCGGATTTTTGCTGGAGAAGGGCAGGTTTCATTTGATTCCCTGGCCTGGTATCCTGTGGGTGAGCGCTTCATTCGAGACAGTGGTCTCCGCCTTCCGGCCCCGATCCGTACAGAAACAACTCTTCGTACGACTCAACGTTGAACTTCTGTGCTGCGCTTAGGGCTTGCTCAAAAATAACTTCTCTACATGTCCACATTACACCTCATCTCTACTAAGTTATTTTTGAGCGAGCCCTAAGGTCGCAGGGTTACGTAATCCAATTCCAGTTGACCTTCTCCCCCAAGTACTTGGGGTTCGACCTGTGTTTTATGTCGTAGTTGCAGTTGAAGACGTTGTACGAAAAATCCATGTGTGTCAGTTGGGCCTGGGCGTATTGCGCTTTGGCTGAGGAGTACTTGACTTGATCGTTCAACCAGTTGAAGGGTGCCTAGGTTGGTGTTTTCTGTGCCACTGCTCCTCTCTGATTTGATTCTGAAGCTGGCTATGTACTCTCCTGCTTCAAGAGTGATTGTCCGGCCATAGGCAATCAGAGGGCCCTTTCCGCCCTTTCCGCCTCTCCAGTAACGAACAAGAGTACAACTTTGAGTGACCCTTTCTTCTCCTGCCTTTCTTTTGCTGTAGGCAAAGCGAATTGTCCTAGAGGACTCGCTGACTGCAGTGAGGATTTTTTTATTGTTCTCTGTTGGCCCACCTCTTTCCAGGATAATAT